>JABWAT010000010.1 GCA_013360915.1 Bacteroidota bacterium | reverse complement strand
CGTACTCCTTGTTTTTTGTTGTTTTGAAGGTTTCGGGCCCGGAAACCGACAACAAGGTCGTTTATGGGGGGGGGGCAAAAACAAGTGGGTGTCAACGGACAAAAGTTAATGTTTGATTAGAAGTAATCGGGGTGTTGGAATCTACTTCACCAGAATCAGGGGAAATGGGTGAGGTGCAGACGTGGCTCGGGTTGGTGAAGGAAGGAATGAGCTGATCGGGTTACCCGACGGGTCGTTTTTCGGAGAGGGGCCAAATCTGACTAAACAAAAAACCCCGTCTGCCGGATGACAAACGGGGTTTAAAAGAAATCCCGGTGTTTGGTTACCGGCTGATGGTTTTCAGATAAGGTGAATCGGGAAAGAGTTCGGCGAGACGTTTTTTTACAGCCGTTTGTCCATCCTGATCGGCCAGGGCCACATACGCCTTGTATTCAGCCACCAGAGCGTCATGATACTGACGGCTTTGCGGATCCTTGAGCAGTTCCTTCACCTGTTTGATGATATTAAGTGCTTCGGTCGGATTGTTCAGTTGCTGGAACAAAAACTCGGCCTGCATGATCCGGAAATCGGTGTTATCGGGTAACTGCACTTCGATTTCGCGGAAAAGGGAATAAATGGCAGGGATGTCGTTCTTTTCCTTCAGGTATTCCAGTTTCGTGTAGAAGTAGGCATTCATCTGACGCTGAATGCTTTCGGCACTGGGTTTGCGCACGGCACCTGCCACTGCATAATCATACACCAGATCACCACCCAGCCGGCCGGTCAGAATCACAGCGACCGAGGCCCATAAGCCAACCACCAGCACCACATAGTAACTGGCATCCTGATTAAACCGCAGAAGGGAATCCTTGAACTGCATGTACAGGAAGGTGAGAACCGTCAGAGAAAAAACCGACCACTTGGCAATGGTTCCCCATTGTTCATGTTCTTCGATGGCCCCTTTCACCCCGGGGATTTTTTCAACCAGTTCTTCAACGGCTCCGCCCGAAAAGTAGGAAAGCAGCAGGGCGACCGATGAAAGCACAAACAGCGAAAAAGAAGCTTTAAGCAACCATTCCTGATGAGCGAAACGGTAGATGATCAGGACCAGAATTCCTGCTGGAAGCAGGGCAACCGAAAAGTGGGCAAGAAAAGGATGAAGTTCTGCGAACATAGTCAGGGGCTCCGGATACTAATTTATAGACGGTTAAAATAGACAGGGCCGTTGGTAAAAACAAAAACCGCCGGTCAGAATCCGGTGGTAAGTGTGTACTTCAGGGCAATAACCTGAGAGTCGAGTGCCGGCCTGCCCGGATCGGCGGGATCGCGCCTGATCCAGCCGGAATGGGTGAGTACCAGATACAGATTGTTTCCTTCTGATGGCTGATAACGGAACCTCAGGTTTGCAGACAGCCGGTCCGTGAGGGTGTTGAGCTGAAGAAACAGGGTGGAAAGAAAGGTAACGGTTGGGGTCCACTTTAACCGGAGGCCAAGCAGATTGGCCTCATAGGACCCGGTTTCCCAATCGATGGTCTGGTGCTGGTACGATCCCCCCAGCGTCCAGTGGTCACCGGCATACCAGTCGGTTTCGCCCGACACCTCTGCATACCAGCCATCGAAGTACCGGCCGCCGGTGAGGGAACCAATGACTTTAACCCGATATCCGTTCGGATTTTCACCCGTGATACCGGCACGCCAGGACTGATAAGAACCCGTCCGGATCCGGTAGCTGCCAAGATCGTATTCATCCGCCGGAAAAATGTCTTCCTGTTCAAGACGGATCCACTGACTCATGATGGCACCGGACCGGAATTCCGAGATGAAGGCAGATTCCAGAAAACGGTTTTCGGGTCGATGGTCCTGATTCCAGGTTATTCCGCCTTCGTTCTTCCAGTCGGTCAGCCGGAAACTGCTTTCTGCGGAGGACAAGGACACATGGCTCAGGTATCCGTAGACTGCATCATACCCGCCCCGCGTGGTGATGCCGCTACCCGGCTGAAAACCGTCGCCAACCCGGGTGAGTTTCAGGAACGGACGAAGTCCGCTGGCCTGGACCGACCCAATGCTGCTTTCGGCCGCCCAGCGGTCGGCAGGACCGGTCCCTTCATTCTGAGCGGCTGCACGCATGGTCCAGCGGTAATGGGTGTTGAATCTGATTTCGGCATCGGTTCCCAGCACCGTCACCGGTGTGGACTTGCCATCATCGGCCCGGTGAGTCAGCATGGCCCCGATAAAACTTCCGTTGCCAAGAACCGAATATTTCTCGCGTAAGACGGTTTGCTGAGAGCCCGGAACCACGCCATCCGGTGTTTCATGAGTCCGCACCGTCAGAACCCCAAACTCGTGGTCCCCCGTCCTGCCGGTCAGACGAAGACCACCCGGAATCGGTACCGGCCGGCCGTTATCCAGCCCGATCCGGCGACTGTAAAACACCCGTGCCGTTCCGATGTTCATCGTGAACAGACCGGCCTTTTCGAGAAAGAAATCGCGCTTTTCGGGATAAATCAGCCGGAAACGGGTCAGGTTCAGTTGTTCATCATCGATTTCAATCTGTGAAAAGTCCGGATTAAGGGTTAGATCAAGCGTGATGTTCTTTGCCAGACCAAACTTCAGATCCATTCCCGTGCCGGAAAGAAACCGGTCCAGATCGGGATGATCGGAATAGTGATGACGCCTGAGTCCGTTGGTGGTGGTTTTCCATCCGTTGGTTCCATCCGGCGGAACGGCCTGAGTGCTGACCTGTCCCGATTGGTAAAAAGTGAGGTAGTAGGGATTCTTGCTCTGCAGGTCACGGAAGGTGACCCGGTGCCCTTTTGAAATTTTAAACCGCGGATTGGGGTAGATGGACGAAGAAATCCATGGTGAGATGACAATTTCCTTCTTTCGCTGTATGATCCGGCTGAAAACCATGGCCATGGTAACCTCTGGTCCGCTTTCAAAGCGGAGAGACCGCCATGGAATCCGGTACTCGGCCACCCATCCGCTGTCCAGAATGGAACAGGAAACATCCCAGTGAGTATTCCAGCTGCCATCGTAGTTGCCTTCTCCATCGCCGGAAAAGGTGTAATCATCGCGGACACCGGTTGGGGTGGTGTGAAATGCAAATCCGTTCAATCCATCCAGATGGGAGTCAATGACCAGAATAAAATGATCATCCTTACGGGTCAGACCGTCGCGTTCGAAAATGCGGGCAATGATTTCTGAAGGTTCCGGGTCGGCCATGAAGGCCCCTGCGTAGAGATAGTCATCATCATACAGCAACCGGACCTCGGTTCGCTGCGTCGGTTGAACGCCATCTTCGGGTTGAATACGGGTAAATTCGGTGAAAGGAGTGGCTTTCTGCCACTGAGGTTCATCCAGGCGCCCGTCCGTCAGGATGGTCCCCTGAATCCGGATGGCTTCCGGTGTCTGACCGTTTCCGGGGGTGAGAATGCAGGTGAGAAACAGAAAAAGTAAAGTGAACCGGGTCATGAATACCAATCATTTCTATCGTCAATATACTGATGGCATTTGACCATGCCAATACTTTTTCTAAATTTGATCCGGAATGGCCACACTAGCTGAACTTTTAAAAACACGAAATGCCGGATTGGCGGATAAAGCCGATGAAATGGTCCGGGAGAAAATCCGTCAGGAAAATGCCCTGACCATTTCCGAGTCACGTGATGGACGACGCGGGAAAACCGTGACCATTATCAGTGGATTCACCCATGGCGACCACCGGATTGATAAACTGGCTTCTTCGCTGAAAAAAACCTGTGGAGTCGGGGGAACCGTGAACCGGAATACCATCGAACTGCAGGGATCGGTGACCGACCGTGCTGCCGCTGCCCTTACTGCTGCCGGCTGGGCCGTTAAATCCACCCAACCACGACGATGAAAAACCCTCCCGGCCTGATGATACCAACGGTTTTCAGTCATCTGAGTATTGGTATTATTGTCGTGGACCCGCAGTTCACCATTGTGGATGTCAATGAAGCGGCCACCAAAATTCTGGGTCTTCAGCGGGACGATCTGGTTGGAAAAAAAACCAATTCCTCCGATTGGAACCTGATGTTTCCGGAAGGAGGCATCTGTCCGTGGGAATCGTATCCGGTTAACCAGACCCTGATGACCGGAAAGCCGGTCAGGGAAGTCACTCTGGGTATTCCGGTTCCGGGGAAAGACCAGCCTGCCTGGCTGCAGATCAGTGCAGAACCGGTCCCCGGCGAAAATGGTCACCCCGGAATGGTGGTTTGTTCTTTTGATGACATCACGCGCGTGAAAAACGCCGAACTGACCATCCGGGACAATGAGGAACGGTACCGCCTGCTTATTGAACAAACCGGACAGATCCTGTACGACTATGATCTCCGGTCCGGACAGATTATCTGGTCCGGGGCCATCGAAACCATTACCGGGGCCTCGCCGGAAGAGTTCAGATCGGTTAACAGCGAGCAGTGGGAAGCCATGATTCATCCCGATGATCAGGACATGGCTTCATCGGTCCTGTATGAAAGCATGAAATCGGGTAACCGGTATCACATGGAATACCGGCTTCGGAAAAAATCGGGTGAATACCTGTATGTCGAGGATAACGGTATTTTCATCCGGGATTCCGGAGAGGAAGTCATCCGGATGCTCGGGACCCTGAAGGATGTATCCGACCGGCGCCGGTCCATTGAAATGATCAGGGACAATGAGGAGCGGTTCCGGTCGCTGATTGAAAGCGCACGTGACGTGATTTTTACTCTTGCTCCGAACGGGGCGGTCACCTCACTGAATTCCATATTTGAAACCATGACCGGGTGGGAACGGCAGGAATGGGTGGGAAAACCCATTATCAACCTGTTTCATCCCGATGACCTGCCCGAGTCGATGCAACTGTTCACCAGTGCCCTTCATGGTTCCTCGAACATTCTGACCGAAAAGCGCATTCGTCTGCGGGATGGAGAGTATGCCTCCTGCGAAGTCACCATTATGCCACAGATCATGCGTGGCCAGGTGGTGGGTGTTCTGGGATTTATCAGGGATATCACCCACCGTAAAAAAATGGAAGATCACCTGCGTCAGGCGCAGAAGATGGATTCCATCGGGACGCTGGCCGGCGGAATTGCTCACGACTTTAACAACCTTCTCAACATTATGGTGGGAAACATTCATTTGTTGAGTCAGGATGCCGGCTTGTCAGAAAAGGGGCGGAAACGGCTGGAATCCATTTCAAAAGCCGCTGACCGGGGCACAGGACTGGTGAGGCAACTGCTCACGTTTGCCAAAAAAGGCGACCTGCTGCTTGAGCCCATTAACCTGAACATCATCATTCAGGATCTGGTGAAACTGCTCGAAGAAACCTTCCCCAAGAACATTGCCATCCGTCTTGAGCTGGTGAATGAAATTCCCATTCTTCTGGCCGATGCAAACCAGCTTCACCAGGTCTTTCTGAATTTATGTGTGAATGCCCGGGATGCCATGCCCGAGGGCGGGACCCTCACCATCGGTAGTCAGCTGGTCAGCAAAGCGGCGGTGGATGGAAAGGATGCCACCCTGAATCATGACCGCTACATCGAAATTTCCGTGACCGATACCGGAATGGGAATGGATGAATCGACACGGCAGCGGATATTCGAACCGTTTTTCACCACCAAGGGATCGGGAAAAGGGACCGGTCTGGGACTGTCGGTTGTTTTCGGGATTCTTCAGAATCACCGGGGCCACATTGCGGTTACCAGCTCACCCGGAAACGGAACCCGGTTCAGTGTGTATTTCCCCGTTCCCGAAACCCTTCCCGAATCGGAATCGGGAGAAACAGCCGCATCTGAGGATACCCCGGGCGGCACAGAAACCATTCTGCTGGTTGAAGATGAATGGATGATCAGGGAAATCATTGCCTCGATGCTCGAGGAAAAAGGCTACACGGTGCTGCAGGCCGAAGACGGACAGATGGCTGTGGAAACGTTCACCGCCCAGCATGCAGCCATTGACCTGATTGTCTCAGATCTGGAAATGCCGCGTCTCGGCGGCCGCGATGCATTCCTGCAGATGAAACAGATCAAACCGTCTCAGGCGGCCATTGTGGTGTCCGGATTCATTAATCCGGAACTACGGGTGGAATTGACGAAGGCGGGTGTGAAGGCCCTGATTCACAAGCCGTTCCGGCCGGACAATCTTCTGAAGATCATCCGCCGGATTCTCGACTCTCAGTAAAACAGGTTTAGTGTTTGTGCGGTTCGGCCGCGATCTCGGGCTTTTTAACCGGTGTAACAGCCGGTATGGCTGCCACAAAAAGCGACCGGATGGAAGCCAGATCTTCTTCAATTAACCTTGCCTCGGCTTGTTGCTCAGCCGCACCGGTATCGATCAGTTCATCCCGGTAGTCGGTTAACAGCTCACTGATTTTTTCCACATCGGAATCACCCAGTTCGCGGAAGTTAATTTTCGCGTTCGAAGCCAATCGTTTCTTCAGTCCGTCCACCGTCAGGCCGAGTTCGGGGTATAACCGGAAGTACACGATTCCGCCGGTCATTCCAGAACACATCCACGGTCCCGGATCTCCCAGAACGAGGACTGTGCCGCTGGTCATGTATTCAAAGGCAAATCCCTTCAGGGCCGCATGCGCCAGCACATCGGCAGGTGCATTCAGATCGTACCGGTCGGTGATCCGCTTACCGAATACCACTTCGGCGCCCGATAACCGGATGCAGGTTCTCGAATCGGCATAACCCTGAACGAAAAACCGTCCGGCCTGTGCCCCGTAGGCAAAGCACTTTCCGACCGATCCGTCAATGGTGCGGGCGTTGTGATTCAGTCCTTTCAGAATGGTCATTCGTCCGCCGCTGGCACCTTTGGCCGACCCATCCTGCACCCCTCCCTGAATCCGGATACGCAGGCTCTGATTGATAAAGCTGCCGAGTCCGTTTCCTGGAATGGAACCGCCGGTCAGATCCATGAAAATTTCACCATTAAACGGAGTTCCCTTCAGGGCCTGACGGGACAATTCCCCGCTGGTGGCTGCACCAACCGCGCGGTCGGTATTTGCAATACGATCATCGCGGTACAGGATCTTTTCCTGACCACGTTCAATGGTCCGGATCAGGGTTTCCCCGATCATTTTCGACAGACCGGTTTTTGGTTTCTGAACCATAAACCAATCGGAATCCCGATGGGCGCCAGATACCGGACCCGGAACGGGAAGGGTCAGCGGGCGCAGGTCAATTTTATCGGCTGCACGGGATTGTTTCAGCAGATGGTTCTGCCCCACCAGATCCTGTAGCCGGCGGAAGCCAAGGGCTGCACCCTGTTCGGCCAGGGCAGACTTCATGGTTTGAAGCATGTGGGAAAGATGCTGAACCGCCAGATCATAGTTCCGTGGTTCATAGGCAGTCAGTCCGGCAGAAAAGGCTGCTTCCTGTGTGGGGAAGTGAGCGGTGATTCCCACATGGCAGGTACCGGTGTTGCAATCGCGGCAGATGGTACACCCGATGGATACCATGGCCAGGGTTCCAAGTCCGACCCGGTTGGCACCGAGAGCCATGAGCTTCAGAATGTCGTCGCTCGATTTCACACCGCCATCGGCCCACAATTCAACTTTGTCGCGCAAACCGGACTGAACCAGCGCCTGATGACTTTCAAACAGAGCCAGTTCAGTAGGGAATCCGACATATTTGAGTGAATGACGGCGGGCCGCGCCGGTTCCGCCATCGAATCCCGATATGGCAATCACATCAGCACTGGCCTTGGCCACGCCGGTTGCAATCGGTCCGATGTTGGGAATGGCCGGGATTTTTACCGAGATGAGCGCAAACGGATTAACGGTTTTGAGCTCTTCGATCAGCTGGGCCAGGTCTTCGATGGAATAAATATCATGGTTGTTGCTTGGCGAAATCAGATCCACACCAATATTGGTATGACGGGCTTCGGCAATTTTAGCCGTGACTTTAAATCCGGGAAGGTGACCTCCCTCGCCGGGTTTTGCTCCCTGACCGATTTTGATTTCGATGAAACGGGCCGAGTTCAGCAGGGTGGCATTCACCCCAAACCGTCCGGAGGCCACTTGTTGGCCACGGTTCCGGTAATACTTACCCATGATTTCGGGAAGTTCGCCTCCCTCACCGTTCATACAGACCAGGTTTTCCCTGGCAGCGGCTTCTGCATAGGCCTTGTAACTGATTTCGCCCTGGGAGCCAAAACTCATGGCCGAAATGTAAAACGGACCGTCATATCCATCGATGGAAACATCGCAGGATTCGGCAGCCGGTTTTCCGGTTTCGATGTCGAGAAGGTGGCGGATACCCACCGGTGTTTTCTCGGTGACCTTCCTGAGTTTATCCAGATAGTCCTGATAGGTTTGTTTTCCCTGAGCCACATCGGCAATGGATTTCCAGACTTTCGGGTACAGGTGGCTGTCGGGTTTCAGGCGAAGCAGGTCTTTTTCCAGTGCCTCTTTGCGTTTGGAAAGAGCGGCCGTGAGGTTTCCGAAACCATAACCAGCCTGGTCGTGACCCAGTGCGTTGGTGATTCCAATGGCCTTGGCGAGATCGTGCTTCAGTCCGATGGCAGCAAAGAGCGGGGCATAGCCACTGATATCGTGAATTCCCAGGGTGGAAATAACCTTTTCGATTCCGCTTACCATGGCGGCGGTGATCAGTTTCACCTTTTTATCAGCACCCTCCTGATTTTCGAGTGCCCGTTCATAAGCCAGATAGGGAACCAGAGCGTCGGCGCCCAGGCCAAGTGCAACGATGAGATCGTGGGTGGTCCGTAACTGTCCGGAAACCAGAATGATTGAACACTCCAGCCGCAGACACCGTCCGCGGATTCCGGTTTGTGCATCCAGCGCCCGGTTCAGTTTTGCAAGAAAAACAAACGGATCGAAGGCATAGGTCGGATGGGTAAAAAAGGACCGGTCATCCAGTACCAGAACGGCTCCCGAGGAAGTGGCCAGTGAATGGGTGATCAGATCGATTTTCCGATCATAATCGCTTTCGGTCGGGAATTCGGATTCTGAACTGAGCGAGACGGTGATGACATCAAGATGCTTGCCCGCATCACGCAGCACATCCGCAAGAGTCAGGTCGGGTGAATGGGCGCTCAGCCAGGAATCGTTGTGCAAACCGCCAACCAGAACCGGGTGGTCGATCAGCAGCTGATGTCCGTTTGAGTCGCGCCATCCCGGACGGGGACCGATAAAAGTCCGCAGTGAAAAATGATCGCCTTCGCGTTCCCGGTCAATGCTGGGGTTGGTGACCACGGCCACCCGTTCCTTGATGTACTCGGGAATGTTGGTAATGTCATCCACCAGAAAAGCCAGCGGTCCGTCATAACCGGTGGCGGCAATGGGTTCCTTACCGTTCGACATGAAACAGGAAATGTCATCCCATTCATCTGTCTTCCAGCCCATGGCCATGTAATGATTCACATTGACCGGTTTACAGTCGGTGCTGGTTTCGCCGGATTCACGGGCAGGACGCAGCAAAGTCGGAGCGGATGCAATGGATCCTCCCACGCGGTTCACCACAAAGTCACGAAGTTTCTGGTGGCTGAATACCTCAACGCCTCCCTGAATCATCTGATTGCCGATGGAATCGCCAACGACAATGGGCCGTTTCAGCCAGATTCCCTTTTTCTCGCCGGGGGCAATGGGAACCGGATCGGATTCCATGCTTTCGAAATCAATAACGCCTTTTTCTGAAGAGGCATAAAATTCTTTATCGGTTTCACCATACCAGAGCGGACGCAGACCGAGCGCATCCACCGAGAAAACGATTTCATCACCCTGGCGGGCAATGATGGCGGCGGGTCCCTGGGCAATTTTGCCAATCACACGGCGGAAGTGGGTGTACAGTTCACGTGCCTTCGGTTCCATTTTATTGATTTCGGACCAGACCGGCGGGAAGATCATTTCCATGGCTTCCATCAGAGAGAAATCCTCGCGGAACATGAGGTTTTCAACCATCCGGTCCAGATCCTGACTATCCGACCCGTTCTCGACCAGTTGAATACCCAGCCGCTGAGCTTCTTTCCTCAGGCGCATGATGGTGTTGATCTCGCCATTGTGTCCCAGCGTGGAAAACATCTGGGCCCGCTCATGGGTCGATTCGGTATTGGTGGAGTACCGGCCGTGACCGAGTGAAATCGCACTGCGGAAATCGGGGTGTTTCAGTTCGGGAAAGTAATTCATCAGGGTGCGTACATCACCCCGTACTTTGTAAATCACCGAGTTCTGGCTGAAGGAAACCACGTGAACATCGGGGAACAGTTTTTCAATTTTGAGATGAAGTTCGTGACTTTTGGCTTCAGCAATGGTGCGGCGACCGTGCGGTACCATCGCCATCTGCCAGTGAAGGGGTTCCAGAGCCAGTCCGCGCGGACCCAACGCATCGCGGTCCACATCGGCTGCGGCTGAATGAATGACGTCGTACCCTGCTCCGCTCAGCAACCGGCGGATGGCTTCAATTACCGACTGCTGATGGTCAGTATTGCTCCGGCGGATCATCAGGTGAAGTACGGTGAAGAGCGGATTATACACCTGCCGTGAATCGAGTCCGTTTAATTCCAGTTTCCGGCCCCAGATCAGCTTGGGGATATCGGTCTGGATCCCGGTCCCATCACCTTCCTGGTTGATTTCGCCGGTCCGGTGACCCATGTTGTCGAGCGCCCGCAGCACCCGGCGGACATTACCATGTGTGGCCACACCATTCTTCCTGACCAGGGCAATGATGGCACAGGAATCGTGCTCGGCATCGAACAGATTGATTGAATACAGGTTGTTTTTCATAACAGACTCCTAAAAACGGGGGTCTTCCCTCAAAAAGTAAATTTCGTCTTCTGTCGTCAAGTTGTCAAATCGCTTGCCTTACAAATTAATTTTTATCGCCATGAAACTTAAATTACATAGGCTGTTCGGAACAAACCATGCCGGGTGGAAGGGTTTTTCTGTGGTGTCTGACTTTAATAGTTTAAGTATTCGGCTGCTGGGATCTGATCCGGACAGAAGCCACAAAATATGGACGGTTTCAGAAAATTCTGCGGATAACCGGCCGTCTGGTGAAATTTTGTCCTGCATTTTGGACGGAATTCAGGAGGGGGATTTTTTACAGGATCATCCGGTGCTTCTATCTTCGTCCGAAAGGAGGTTGAGTCATGTCTGATCTGGAAGTGCGGATAATGAACGGGAGGTCCACCGCAAAAGTCCCTGCCTCAGAGTCCATGGTTCGCGTAACTTCAATCGGGGCCGTGCTGTCTGAGTGGGCCGGAAAAAAGGGAGGCGAGCCCTTCTATACCTGGTACCAGCGCGAGAAGGCAGTGCAGTCCTGGTCCTGGTCCGGATTTGATTCCCACGTGAACCGGCTGGCGGGTTTCCTGTCTGCGGCCGGAGTGAAAACCGGCGGGCGGATTGCCACGGCCGGAGCCAACCATCCGGCGGTGATTCTGACCTATTTTGCCGCATGGAAACTGGGGGCGTGCGTGATTCCGCTGAACATGGGCGAAGACAATCAGCGCCTGAAGACGATTCTGACACAGGGTGATCCCGGAGTGATCATGGTGCTGGATGAGGAAATGGATCGGGTTGGTCCGATGGCAGGCGGACGGAAAGTTGTCTCTTCCAGAGAGGTCATGTCCGTTTCCGGACCTGAGTGGAAGGCAGACCCGGCAGTTTCGTTACTGAACCATGAAGCACTGATTGTATATACTAGCGGGACAACCGGAGCACCCAAGGGTGTGGTCCTGAGTCAGTATCAGTTGCTGGTGGATTCGTTTGAGATTGCCCGGTGGCACCGGCTCTCCGAAAACGATCATCTGCTCTGTGTATTACCAGTCCACCACGTGAACGGCACGGTTGTAACCCATGTGACCCCGCTGGTGGCCGGTGCACGGATTTCCATGATGCAGAAATTTTCTCCCGATGGAATGGTGTCTGTCATCCGGTCGGCCGGCATCACGGTGACCTCGGTGGTTCCCACGCTTCTTCAATATTTATGCGAGGCCGCACCACCCGATTCCTTTGCGGGAACCGCACTGCGACATGTTATTTGCGGGGCGGGTCCGCTGACGGTGGATCTGGCCATGAAAACGGAAAATCGTTTTGGCATTCCGCTCATTCACGGATACGGCTTATCTGAGACCACCTGCTATTCCTGTTTCATTCCCATTGATACCGATCGGGAAACCCGTCACCACTGGCTGTCTGCACACGGATTCCCCAGTATCGGGGTTCCGCTGCCCTGCAACGATATGGATATACAGACCGATAGCGGAGAGCCGGTGGCCGATGGCATCCGAGGGGAAATTGTGATCAGAGGTCATAACGTGATGAACGGTTATGATCAGAATACCGAGGCCACCGATAAAGCGTTCACCCACGGCTGGTTCCGGTCGGGTGATGAGGGGTTCCGGTTAACCGATGGAGGGGGAAGGACCTGGTTTTTCATCACCGGCCGGTTTAAAGAACTGATCATCCGTGGCGGGGTCAATCTTTCACCGCTGGAAATTGATGAAGTGATCAATCAATGTCCTGGAGTCAAAGCCGGACTGGCCATCGGGTTCGATAACGACTGGTATGGCGAGGAAGTGGGTGCCATGGTCATCCGCTCGGCACCGGACCTGACGGAAGAAGCCGTGATTGCCTTCTGCCGGGCCCACTTACCGGCTTCAAAATGTCCCAAAGTGGTGGTATTTACCGACGAATTACCCGTAACATCGACAGGTAAGTATCAGCGCGGAAAGGTGAAAGACCGGTTTTCAGCGTGGAAAACCACTCAGTTCAGATAAAAAAAAAGGGGACCGGAGTCCCCTTTCATTCAGCTCTTCATGCCTTTTTCCAGCACTTCGAACAATTTGTCCGAAATGCCCATGCTGCTGAATCCACCATCGTGGAACAGATTCTGCATGGTCACCTTTTTTGTGAAGTCGGAAAGCAGAGATACCACGTAATCGGCACATTCCTCTGCGGTGGCGTTGCCAAGCGGAGACACCAACTGAGCAAATTCATACATGGCATCAAAGCCGGCAATACCGGTTCCGGCACTGGTCTTGGTTGGGGATTGAGAAACGGTGTTCACCCGGATGCCCCGACTTCCGAGATGGCTTCCAAAGTTACGGGCAATGGATTCGAGCAGGGCCTTGGCATCATTCATATCATTATACTTGGAGAAGATGCGCTGGGCACCAATGTAGCTGAGTCCCACCACGCTGGCTCCGTCATTGATGGCATCGGCATCGAGGGCATGCCGGATGACTTTGTGGAGAGAGATGGCGGAGACTTCCATGGCCTTGGAGTAAAAAGCATAGTTGGTCGATTCGTACGGAATGTTTTTCCGGATGTTCACACTCATCCCGATGGAATGGACGATAAAGTCGGCTTTTCCGATTTCAGCTTTCAGGTCCTTGTAAAGTTTTGCCAGATCCTCATCACTGGTTGCATCGGCGATGAGCAGGGGAGCATTGCCGCATTTCTCGGCCAAAGCGGCGGTGTTGCCAAGCTTCAGAGCAGTGGCCACGTTTGAAATGGCGAGTTTACCACCTTCGCGGTAGATGGCTTCCGCAATCTTCCAGCCGATGCTTTCTTCATTCAGCGGGCCAAAAACAATTCCCTTTTTACCTTTCAGCAGGCCATGACCGGTTGATGACATAGTGAAATCCTTACAATTGGTTAACGGTTACATTATCTTGTCTTTTCTGCGATGATAATAAAAATTTCACCCGAAAAGTACCCGATTTTCGGTTCGTGAACCCGGAATGGGTCTGAACAGCCGAAACAAAGCCAATGGTTTTTCGTTTAACGGGAACACAACAGAATTTAAAACCTGGAGAAAGTATGCGGTTTTTGCTCACCGTTCTGATTGCCAGCCTTGGACTCCTTTCGAGTGCACATGCCCAATCTGCCCGGAAACTGACCTTACAGCAGGCGGTTCAGCTTGCTATTGATAACAACCCCGATCTTCAGAAGATCCGGCAGAACGTGGGCCTGGCCAAAGCCGATTACCTTCGGGCCACCGGCGCGTTCCTCCCGTCGGTCAATGCCGGAATCGGTTGGACTTACAACAACGGATCACAATATGTCAGTCCGGTTTTTCCGATTCAGGAAATCGAGTCCCGTTCATATAACTGGGGTCTCTCGGCCAACTGGAATCTGTTCAACGGCCTTTCTGACTGGAAAGGGTATGAGCAGTCAGAGTACAATCTGGAAATTGCCACCAATACTTTTGCCCGCTCGGCACAAAGCACCATTCTGGATGTCACCTCGAACTTTCTGGTGGTGCTTCAGCGGATGGAACTGCTGAAGATTGCCCGTGAAAATCTGGTGTATCAGGAAGAACAGCTGAAGAAAATTTCCGAAATGACCCGGTTGGGGTCCCGCCCTCAGATTGACTTGTACAATCAGCAGTACCTGAAATCGAATGCTGAACTGGATGTCATTAATGCCGAGAAAAATGTGGCCATCGGTAAAAGCCAGCTGGTATCGATTCTGGCATTGGATCCGACTCAGGAGTATGACATTGTGGTACCCGATCTGGGCGCCGGGAAAGAAACGAATTACGACCTTCCATCCCTGATTGAAGCTGCATTTCGTCAGCGGCCCGATCTGGCAGCATCGAAACTGGCTATCAAATCGAGACAAAATGCAGTCTGGCAGGCCTGGACCGGATACATGCCGTCGTTGGATCTGTCATGGAGCTGGGGTGCGAACGGAGTATCGCCAAGTGTGAACAAACTTTCTGTGGGCGATCAGCTGACCGACCTGCGCAGTTACCGGGTTTCCCTGAACCTGTCCATCCCGATTTTTGACCGGTTCCAGACCAACTATTTCGTTCATCAGGCCACCACCAATCTGCGGAATGCTGAGTATGACCTCTCCAGCCTGGAACGGTCCATTCAGGTCAGTGTCAAGCAGGCCTATCTCGATTATCTGTCTTATAAAAAATCCTATGAAGTCACCCAGGATCAGTTCAAGGCGGCCTCGCTGCTGCGTGAAACCGCACAGGAACGGTACAATCTGGGTGCAGGAACGTATGTTGAGTTGGCCAATGCGGTCAAAGATTTTACCAATGCGGCCAGTCTGGCCACACAGGCCAAGTATCAGTATGAATTCCAGAAGAAAGTACTGGACTTCTACATTGGCAGCCTGAAACCTGAAGATTACATCACCATCCGATAAAAGAGGCATCATTCCATGGCTCAGACCAAATCCAGAAAAAAAGCAATTATTGTTATTTCGCTTATTGTCATCGTTCTCGGTGTCGTAATCGGCTTTGCCCTGTTCGGCAAAGAAGACAAGGGAATGACCGTGACGGTTGAACCGGTACAAAAACGAACCATTACCCAGGTGGTGACCGCTTCGGGAAAAATTTATCCTGAACTGGAAGTCAAGATGTCTCCCGATGTTTCCGGTGAGGTGGTCCGTTTGGCGGTTAAAGAAGGTCAGGAAGTCAGAAAAGGGGATTTTCTGGCCGAAATCAGACCTGACATTTATCAGTTCCAGGTCGACCAGAGTCAGGCGGCTTTACAAGCGGTGACTTCTCAGTATGAAAAGGCCAAAAAGGAATTTGAACGGATTGACGGCCTTCACAAGAAAAACCTGGTTTCCGATTCTGAAATTGAACAAGTACGTGTTTCTATGCAGGTGGCCGAGTCGGATCTGCAACGAACAAAGTCGAACCTTGAGCAGGCTCAGGAAAGCCTGAGGAAAACCCGGGTAGTGGCCCCCATTACCGGTATTGTATCCTCGCTGTCGGTTGAAGAAGGCGAGCGCGTGGTGGGAACCAGTCAGTTTTCGGGAACGGAAATGATGCGGATCGCCGATTTCAGCCGGATGGAAGTGAAGGTGGATGTCAATGAAAATGATGTGGTGAATGTGTCGCTCGGAGATACCGCCCGTATTTCGGTGGATGCCATCAAAGGCAAAACGTTCAATGGTATCGTGAAGGAAATTGCTCACTCACCGGTCACCACCGGATTGGGAACTCAGGAGCAGGTGACCAACTTCCCGGTCACCATTCTGCTGATTGATGAATCCAACCTGTTCCGCAGCGGCATGTCGGCCACAGCCGATATTGAAACAGACCGTGTGGTCAATGCACTCAGTGTGCCGATCCAGTCGGTAACCATTCGTCGTGATCAGCTGGCCATGAAGCCCGAAGGTGGCAAGGATGAGGAGGCTCCTCAGCCAAAACCTGATGCTCAGAAATCGGCCAAATCTTCCCTTTTGAAAACACCGCCGAAACTGGTCTTTGTGGCCGATAGTGGCAAAGCCCGTTCAGTGGTGGTGGAAACCGGCATCAGCGACGACCGTTACATCGAAATTAAATCGGGGCTGACGGGTGCTGAACAGGTGGTTTCTGGTAGTTACCGTGCCATTTCGAAAGACCTTCAGAACGGGACAAAGGTCCGGATCGAGGATACTGAGAAGAAGAAAGCCGGCGGAGAAGCCAAAGAGGAATCGGAGGACTGATATGTCACCAGAAAACCAACTTATTTACATCGAGAACATGACCAAGGTGTACATCATGGGTACACAGGAAGTGCATGCACTCCGTGGGGTCAGTCTCGCCATCGGAAAAAACGAATATGTGGCTGTCATGGGCCCTTCCGGTTCGGGGAAGTCCACCCTGATGAACATGTTCGGCTGTCTGGACACTCCAACCTCGGGCACTTATCTCTTTAAGGGAGAGGACGTGTCGGCCATGAGTGATAATGAGCTGGCACGGATCCGTAACAAAGAGATCGGATTTGTGTTTCAGACGTTTAATCTGCTTCCCCGCTCGAATGCATTGCACAATGTGGAGCTTCCCTTGATTTATGGGGGATATTCATCTTCAGAGAGGCGGGAACGGGCCATTCATGCACTGGAAAGTGTGGGACTGGCCGACCGGATGCATCATAAGCCCAACGAATTGTCGGGTGGTCAGCGGCAGCGGGTGGCCATTGCCCGGGCACTGGTCACTGAACCTTCCATTATTCTGGCCGATGAACCCACCGGTGCCCTCGATACACGGACCGGTGAAGAAATCATGCAGCTGTTCGAAGAATTGTACCGGAAAGGGAACACCATTATTGTGGTGACCCACGAAGAAGACATTGCGCGTCATGCACGGCGGGTGATCCGTCTGCGCGACGGCCATATCGAGTCTGATCAGACCCAGATACCGGTCAGCAAAGCGTCCGAAGCCATTCCGGCCTGACGGTATGAAACGATTTCTCATTCAGACCTGGGAAAGTGTCCGGATTGCCATGCAAAGCATCCGGGCCAACAAACTGCGGTCGCTTCTGACGACGCTCGGTATCATCATCGGTATTGTATCGGTAACAAGCATGAACATGATGATGAGCGGGATCGACAATGCGTTCCAGTCGACGCTTACCATGATTGGTAATGATGTGCTTTACGTTCAGAAATTCCCCTGGTTTATCAACAACGATGAGTTCTGGGTATACAGAAACCGTCCCGAGCTGAAAGAAGAATACACCGACGCCATCAGGGAACAATCCCGTTTTGCCATGTATGTGGTTCCCCGTGCCTTTACGGGCAGCGAGATCAGACGTAACGAAAACAGTGTCTCTGGTCTGGCCGTGATGGGAGTGGTGGAAGATGAACTCAAAATATCGGGGTCCGATATAGCGGAGGGACGTTTCATCACCACTGCCGAAAATGATGCTGCCCGCGATGTGATTGTTCTCGGAGCCGATGTTGAAAAGTCACTTTTCCCGGGTGAATCGGCCATCGGGCAGAAAGTCATTTTACAGAACCGACCTTATACCGTCATTGGTGTTCTGGCCCGGCAGGGAAAATTCCTGGGTGTTTTCAGCCGCGACAACCAGGTGATGGTGCCGTTTAACACCTTCAAAAAATATTTTGGAATCCGCCGCGGAATTCAGATTGCTGTGAAGGTAACCAGTGCGGCGGTTGTTGAGGATGCCAAGGAGGAACTGACCCTGATCCTGAGCCGGCTCAGACGACTCGGCCCGGGTGAGGAACCCAATTTCGCCATCAACCAGCAGGAAGCTTTCAAACAGCAGTTGGATGGAATCTCGGCGGGCATTTACGGAGTCGGCATCTTTATCACCTCACTTTCCCTGATTGTGGGAATGATCGGGGTCATGAACATCATGTTTGTGTCGGTGAAAGAACGGACCCGAGAAATCGGTATCCGAAAGGCACTCGGGGCCACCCGCCGGATGGTGCTTGCTCAGTTTCTCATTGAGGCCATGACCATCAGTTCTTTGGGCGGACTGATCGGACTGGCTCTGTCGGCGGTGCTTAAGTTTGTGATTGACTCCTTCTTTGTGGCTCAGATGCCACTGGATGTGATTCTTATTTCCATCATTCTCTCCCTGCTGGTGGGTCTGATTGCCGGCTACCTGCCGGCCAACGCGGCAGCCAAACAGGATCCCATTGAAGCGCTGAGGTACGAATGATGAATCTGGGTGAACTTTTCAGACTGGCCATGGATTCCATCCGGGCGAACCGGCTGCGCAGCATCCTGACGCTGATCGGCATGGCGGTGGGGGTAATCAGTATCATTGCCGTGATGACGGCGCTGGGCGTGTTGCAGCAATCGGTGGAAACGGGTCTCACCCAGTTGGGAACCAATACGTTCCAGATTCAGCGGACCGATGCGGGAATCAATACCAACAACCGCGAAACCCGTAAGCGCAGGCCGTTGACGTATGAACATTGCATGGCCGTAAAAGAACGGGCCACCCTTCCCAAGTATGTTGGAATTGAGGCCTGGAGTTTTGGGTATATGATCAAATCTGATTTTGATCAGACCAAGCCAGGTGTTCAGGTTGCCGGTGGTGATTATGCCTTTTTCCCGAATAACGGCTATGAGATCGGTGAAGGACGGTCTATCACCGAAGACGATGTGACCTTTGACCGGCCCGTGGCTGTTCTTGGAAAGGACATTGCCTCCATCCTGTTTCCCAATACCAATCCCATCGGCCAGACCGTCCGTTACCGCGGAATGGTGTTCTCGGTGGTGGGGCTTATGGTTCCGCGTGGTGAGAGTTTTGGGCAGAGCATGGACAACCTCATGGTGATTCCGATTACCAGCCTGCTTAAAATCACCGGCTTTGACCACCAGGACATTCACCTGACCGTGATGGCGGCCTCGACTGAACAGATGGAAGCGACGGTGGACGAAGTTTACTCGATTCTGCGTGCAGTGCGACGGGTGGAACCAGGTCTGGAAAATGATTTTTCCCTGTTCAGCAACGATTCTCTCATCGAACAATTCAACTCCTTCACACTGACTTTCAAAATTGCTGCGGCGGGAATTTCTCTGATTGCACTGCTGGCGGCAGGTGTGGGAATCATGAATATCATGCTGGTTTCCGTCACCGAGCGAACCCGTGAAATCGGGATCAGAAAAGCCATCGGAGCTACTCGTTCTTCCATCTGGATACAATTTATTTCTGAAGCGATCATCCTGTGTCAGCTGGGTGGATTGGTAGGCATTGCGGCCGGAATCGGAATCGGAAACCTGGTGGCTCTGCTTCTTGATGTGGAACCTTATTTCCCCTGGCTCTGGACGTTTATCGGTCTGATGGTGACCAGTGGAATCGGGATTCTGTTCGGAACCTATCCTGCAGTCAAAGCCGCCCGGCTCGATCCGGTTGAAGCGCTGAGATACGAATAAGCGATTTTTCCGCGGGCGACAGACAACCAGTTGTTTCATTTGCTGATCTGTTAAGGGGATTCCTCATGAAAAAACGCATCGGCTTCCTTGTCTGGTTTTCAGTCCTTTTAACCGGGTGTCTGCAGGTTTATTACCCGTTCAACTCCTATGATCAGACCGGCTTCGGTGATATCCGTCTGACTGAATCCACCTTCCGGATTACGTTCAAAGGAAAAGTGGATACCCCGAAAGAAGTGGTGGAAGAATTGGCTCTGCTGCGGGCAGCCGAGGTGGCACTGGAACAGGAAGGTCCCTGGTTTGTGGTTCTGAATACAGAGATTCTGGATGAACCCATTTATAAACGGAATCCGGAAAAAATCTCGACCGAAATGAAACGGAGTGATTCCACCCTGACGCGCATTCAGACAGCCGAACCCGGCTATCTGGAAATCAGACACCAATACCATGCCATCCTGATGATCAGCATTCACAAAACCAAACCTGATCAGGCAGCCTTTGTTGCAGAGTATCTGGTCGATTCCATCCGGAAAAAGTACGGAATTAAAACCAAAAGCGCGGTTGACTGATCATGTGACTTGTCCGGAGAGAGCGACCGGGCTGCACCTTTCTTTTTAATTCTTCCCGGATGGTTCAACTTCCAATCGTTCCTTCTCTTTCCCACCATTCCCAATCATACCAATCATCAGCATCATAGCCGAGATCAGAATAACCTGAATGATCAGGGAATTAGAAACCGGTGGTACGACCTGACTGGCGGGTATGCTCAGAAACAACAGGATGGTAATCAGGCCACGTGGTGCGGTAAAAAAAACGGCTGGACTTTTTACTTTATACAGAAGAAGAAGCCCATAGCGAATTCCGTAAATGCCCAGGCTGATGCCCAAAGCCCACACCAGCGTTTCCAGATTGATCAGATCACTGGTTTGAATCTGGTAGCCGAAAAGTAAGAAGAAGAGCACGCGGACCAGGAAGGCAATTTCAACGGTCAGGTCCCGGAATTTATGCACATCATGTGTCATTCCATCCGGATGCAGTCTGCTTATGAACCCGAACCTCCTGAATTTATTCAGATTTCCGAGAAACAGTCCAAACAATAGTATGATAATCAACGCAGGAAGGTGGTATAATTTTGACAAGGAGTAAATGAGAACAATCAGAACGATGATTGGCAGGTATTTGACGTGGTGTTTCAGTTTGCCAAGTAACAGGGCCAGCAACAGGGTGGTTACCAGGGTGATTAACAGAATGAGGGTCATTTCCAATAAAAACTGACCGACTGAAACCAATCCGATGGTCTCATTTAAAATGAGGAAATTAAACAGGATCACCCCTATGATATCAGAAAAGCTGCTTTCATAGGTAATAAATTCCCTGTCTTTTGACAAGAACTTCTGAGCGGTGGGGATGGCAATGGCACTGCTGATAACGGCGAATGGAATGGCGTTGACAAGCGCAATCTTTAAACTGACGCCGGAAAAATATTGAAATACAAAAGCCAGTCCTAAGCTGAACACCATAACAGAAAGCAGTGAGATGGTAATGGTTTTTGAGATAACACCTAGTTTTGAACGGGAAAGTTCAAGCTCGAGGGATCCTTCGAGCACGATCAGAATGAGTCCGACCGTACCGATCACGGGGAGGACCTGAGCTATATCCGGCATGGGAATCTGAAGTAAGATGGTCAGTTGCCTGACGGACCACCCCACAATCAATAACAGAATGACAGAAGGAATTCGGGTAATAGATACGGTAACATCAAACAGGTAAGCAAGTAAAATCAAACCGCAGATGGCAATGATAATTTCGGTGGTCATTCAATATTCCTGAAAATTAATAAATTTCTGTTCCCGTTTGTCATTCATCACCGGAAAGCGTACATGAAGAGAACTTCCGGAAGGTTGAATTTGGGGAACAGGTTATCGGAAAAATCGCTGTCGTAACCGGTCGGCCAGCGGCTGATGGGTGGTGGACCGCATCAGTTGTTCGAGTTGAACACGTGCTGATGGATCGTGGGCGAGTCTGAGTTCGAGCCAGAACGCCTGTGACAAATCACGGTCGGGTTGGCGGTTCAGCTGCGCATTGATCTCCCAGGAGCGGAGGGCGGCCGATTCGGCCTCGCCGGGCTTTCCCAACTTTTCATAACTCTGTGCGATTCCAGACAGATCATCGGCCAGGCCGGAGGCGTTACCCGACTTCTGATCGGCCAGACGTGCCTGTTCGTAATTTTCCAGCGCAGATTTGTAATCACCCAGCCTGAATCGTGACCGCCCGGCTGTGTACCAGGCAAATGCCAGTGCACCGGGGTCTTCTGATTCGTTGATGGATGGATCGGAGAGATCAAGGGCCATGGATTCCAGCCGGTTGACTTCATCCTTCACGCCGGATTGATCCTGGAAAGCCAGCACCCGGTAGGCCTGTAACTGAACAGCCAGCCAGGGATGCTTACCATCAAAGTCGCCAGTGATCTGACGGATCGAATCGGTCCTCCCCAGCAGCCAGAAACGTTCGGCCTGGTAAAGTGTGTGGTAAATAAGGTAATCAGGTTCCCATAAATCTATGAGCTTGCGGCTTTGAATTTCCCATCGGCGGGCAGCAATCTGATCGCCAGCCTGCCGGGCCACACGGGCCATGGCAAGACCCGACCGGATTTTCAGCGGAATGTCATCATGAAGGGTGGCCTGTCCGTACGATTGTTCAAATAATCCCCGGGCCCGTTCGGTATCACCCGACCGGAGGGACTGATAACCTGACCGCAGCGCGCCGGTCACTGGAGAGGAGGCCGGTGAGACCGGTTGGCTTTCTGGCAGGGAAGAGCAGGCGGCAAAAAGTATCGGAGTCAGAATACAAATCAGTTTTTTCATGGCCTCTCCGTTCCCGGACGGTTCGGAAGTCCTTCGGGATCCTGCTGTGGCTGAGGTGTGATTCCTCCCCGGATGAGTGGATTGTTGTTTACTCCTTCAAGGGTTTTTTTGGCTGTTTGAATGGTGGTTCTTCCCTGCAGGATCAGATCGGCCAGTTCGGGTTGTCTGGTATTCACAAAGTTGAGAAGATCATTCATTTCTTCCATGGTCCGGTTCAGTTTGATCATCAGCTCACTGACGGGAGTGATCAGTTTTTCCCGGGTCGGGTCAATCATTTTCACGGCCAGTTCATCGGGGGACTGGTAGTTCTCAATCAGTACATCGGCTTTGGACAACGTCTGGTTGACCTGATCAGCCGTCCTGTCCAGTTCTTCGGCAAGCAGGGTTAGCCGGTTGATGGCGGTGAACAACTGTCCGTCACCGGGCCGGTATTCGCGGTTCAGTTTTTCGACAGTGGTGGTGACCTCGAGCAGGGTCTGATCAAGCTTTTCTGCGGCATTGGCCAGATTCACCATGGCCCGGAAAACCGCTCCGCCCCGTACGTTGTTATCGCGGTTCAGATTATCAAGAAACTGATCCAGATTGGCAACCATGGAGGCAATCGGGTCACCGGTTTTTTCGACCAGGCCGAGTTCAACCAGACGCCGGCCATCGGGAACATTGATGCTGGGAATCAGGCTGCCTTCAGGAAGAACCCTGGTCAGGTCGGGACCCTGAAGCAATTCAATTTTACTGGTACCGGTCAATGGGTTTTTCGCCTTGTTCAGCGCCGAGTTTTCGACCAATTTCCCACGGTATTCCTCGACCACATAAAACTCGGCATCAATCAGGTTCTGATCATTCAGCCGGAAGTCGGTAATCCGCCCGATTTCATATCCTTTGAAATTAATCGAGGTGGAAGAAGAAAGACCTTCGGCATCGAGGAAGAGGGCCCGGAAGGTGTATTTCTTCACAAACACCTTTTGCTGCATGGCCACCAGGATAAGGCCGCCCACAAGTAAAGCCAGCGCGGAAAACACGAAAATTCCGACGATCCGGTTGGCATGTTTGAATTTGAAAGCCATTGAAAGCATAAAACTCCGGTCAGGTCCGGTTAATCATGTGAGTCTGCCGGTCATCGGCCAGCAAACGGGTGGTAATGGCATGTGTACTGTCATGAATATCATCAAGAGATCCGAAATCAATCAAGGTTCCGTGATCCAGTACGGCAATTTTGTCGGCCAGTTCATCCAGGCCGATCAGACTTTGTGTGGCACAGACGACCGTGGTTCCGCTTGCCTTCAGGGAAGCCAGTTCCATCATGAGTCGTTTGCGGTTAACGGGATCAATACCGGTGAGGGGATCATCCGCCAGCAGAATATCGGGTCCGGTCATGAGGGCACGGGCCCAGCCGGCCAGTCGGCGCTGAGTCAGAGAGAGATCGGCCGGTCGGCGGTCAATGGATTGGATGATTCCAAAGCGGGTCAGCATGTTTTTGATCTGATCGGTTTTTTCCTCAATGGTCAGGTCGGGCAGGTGCTGATTCAGCGGAAGCATCAGATTTTCCCTGATGGAAAGATTCGAAATCAGGGCGGCATCCTGAAACACAAATCCCATTCGTCGTTTTAAGCGGGTCGACTCTGCAGGCGTGAGGTTACCCACCACCATTCCATCCACCAGAACTTCTCCCTCATGCGGATGGTAAATTCCGGCCAGCAGTTTCATGACCAGCGTCTTTCCCGAGCCGGTTCCGCCGAACAGTACGGTAAACCCGGACCGTGCAATGGCCAGGGAAAAATGCTGAATGAGCAGGCGGGATTCCTGTCCGAAGGTAACCGAGTTGAGGGAAAGAAAACTGGCGTCAGATGACATACAACCCCAGCGCAAATAACACGTCTATGATCACCATCCACAGAAGCGAATGCACCACCGATTTGATTGTTCTTTGCGGAACTTCCGTGGAGGCATACCGGACCTGAAGACCATGATAGGAGGCGATCAGGCCGACAGTCAGGCCAAAGACAATGGACTTTCCGAGCACGGCCAGCATATCGGTGACGGTAACTTCAGACAGCAATTTATAAAAGAAGTCATCAATTGAAACCGAGACAAACAGGGAAGAGACGGCCCATCCTCCCAGCAACCCGGCCACATTGAAATAAATGGTGAGAGTGATCATGGAGACCACCACCCCGAACACACGCGGTGCAACCAGATACGAGATCGGGGAGATTCCCATGGCGGTGAGCGATTCAACCTCATGATTCACCGACATGTTTCCCAGTTCGGTGGATATGGCGGTTCCAGATCGGGAGATAATGATAAAAGCGGTCATCAGGCCAGACAATTCCCTGACGATAACCGAGACCAGAATGATATAGAGCAGGTCTGAATTGGCGAATCCGGTTATCACCAGATGCCCCTGAATGATGATAATCCCGCCAATGGCAATGGCAATGACCGAAACCAGAGTCAGTGCCTCGTAACCGGTGAACAGAATCTGCCGGATGAGTACCACCGAGGAGACCTGCCTCTGTATACCCAGCATGAACATGTGCCGGATTCCATCAGTGGCAAAAATCAGGAACCGGATAAAATTCCGGATGCGGTCCAGAAGATCCTGACCCAGATAATCGACAATGGATGTAAAAAAGGCTGACAAAGGGTCCTTTGCAAAAAATTCAGGTTATCTGAAGATATCCGGCCGGAAGATGTGGCCCTGTATGATGATTGTGTCACACAAACCGGGCATGCACTCTTTTGCCGGCAGGATTAAAGTTACAAAAGCTGACGGATAAACCGATCTTTCGGCCGGATTTTGTGACGGGTGACTCCTTAGCGGATATTTGAAAAAAAAAGAGGATGCGGAATGAAACTGATCTCCTGGAACGTGAATGGAATTCGGGCAGTGCAGAAAAAGGGATTTATCGATTGGGTGATGAAGGAACAACCCGATATACTTGGAATTCAGGAGACGAAAGCATCTCCCGATCAGCTCGACCAGCAGTTGCTGGAAATTCCCGGATACCATGTTTTTTTCGATTCCGCGGAAAAAAAGGGTTACAGTGGAACGGCGGTTTACACAAAGAAAAAACCTGTTTCCTTTTCGGCCGGACTTGGGATCGCCGAGTTTGATACCGAAGGCAGAACCTGCCGGCTCGATTTTGAGGACTTTGTTTTCTTCAATATTTACTTTCCCAATGGCGGCCGCGGCGACGACCGGGTTCAGTTTAAACTGCGGTTTTACGATGCGTTTCTTGGAATTTGTGAAGACCTGCGTAAACAGGGCCGGCCGGTGGTAGCCTGCGGGGATTACAACACAGCGCACAAGGATATTGACCTGGCACGTCCGAAGGAAAACCAGAAAACCAGTGGATTTCTGCCTGAAGAAAGAGCCTGGCTTGATAAATATGTGGGAATGGGCTACCTCGATACGTTCCGCCAATTTGATACATCGCCAGAGAAATACACCTGGTGGGATCAGCGGTTCAACAGCCGGGAAAGGAATGTCGGCTGGCGGATCGACTATTTCTTCGTGACGCCCGATCTGAAATCCCGGCTGGAATCGGCATTTATCCTCGATCAGGTGATGGGATCGGATCACTGTCCGGTGGGAATAGTCCTGAAATGAAGGGGTTGCGGTTAAGTCAGGTTCTTTTTACTTTGATCCATCCCGCTTTTCTGGAGTGATCATGACATCACAAAGTCTCGTTCTTTCCTTTCTGGCCACCTGCCTGACTCAAACCATTATTTTTAAACCAGCCGATGCTCAGATTAATCCGTATGACCGGCTGATTTTACAACACACAGGAATCGATTTTCTGCCTGCTTCAGATACTCCCAAGCTTCTGTTACGTGTGATGGAGGGAACACACGAAACCTCTTATCGATATGATTCACGAGACAGTCTGATTTCTGCAACAGTGGCCGAAGCGGGAGAGGTGGTTTATACCGATTCATATCACCGTTTTCAGGATGGAAGACTTCAGTCGGTCACCCGTCTTTCATCCGGGCAAGAGGAAATCCGTTGGTCGGCAGAATATGATTCAGAAAAACGGCCCATTGTTGTACAATTTGTACAGAGGGATAACAATCGCTGGGGCTATTCCCCAATTTGTCTTACTGGCTATGAAAATGAGTGGTCCTTTCGGGATTCAGTTTCCTATGACGAACAGGGACGGGTTGCGGCCATCAGACGGACGCTGATGTCGCGGTCTGGTCAGCCATTAGAATATCGGACGATGGAGTATACTTTTCGCAGGATGGGTGCTGAAAAGACCACCCTCATGACCGTGAAAGATGTGAGCGGAAATGTGTGGGGAACCATTCGGACTGAAGACCGGAATTTGAATCTGTTTTATCCTGCCAGCCAGAAAGTGTTTACCAACAGTGTGTTGAAAGGTTTTGCACACCACAATTCAGAGTCGGTGCCCTGGTTGGAAACAACCCTGACCTATTCTGCATTGAACTGGAGACCAGTCAGCCGGAAATCTTCAGAGATTCTGGAAAACGGACATGAATTCAATCCGGAGATCCAGAGAGAATCCTTTGAATGGGAGGGTGATCGCTTGACCAAATGGATTCATCCGAAAAGAGGGGTTCTTGAGTTGTCATATGATGATCAGGGTCGGCTCACATCGATCGGGCAGATGAAATTTTTCTACGTCGAAAAGGGACCGGCTGCTTCAACAGAAGTCCAGACATCTTTTACCGTATCGGTGTACCCCAATCCGTTCAATCCCGCTACCACGGTTCAATGGAATCAAATTTCAGAGGGTCCTGTGACCATGCAGGTTTTTGATCTCACAGGCCGCCTGATCGAGGAAACTGGTTCTGAGTGGATGCCTGCAGGAAACCACTCCCGGGTGATCAATCTGTCTGGTTATGCATCAGGAATCCTGATGTTAAAAGTGCAGGCAGGTAGTCAGCGCTCGGTTCAGAAACTATTTCTGATGAAATAAGGATACCCTTGAAAAAAATGTAAAAGCGAGCTTAGTCCCCTTCGTGCGGGTTTGGAGAAACCGAACCCGGCCTCAGATGTATCCGTTCGTGTTTCGCAACTGTGCAAAGAGAATCAATTCTTTAATATTTCGGACCAACAAGGGCAGCACTTTCAATCGCCTTCCTGTCTATAGATTTACCATTCAATTTTTTTTACATCATACCATGAGATTTTTAATCCTTTCCGCCAGAAAATTCAAAGGCTATTTTCTTAAACTCCGTTTACACGGTTTGTTGTCATGGATAACCGGTCCGGCTCTGTCCCTGTTTTATCTTTCCCGGCTGTCGGCATGGGTCAGGCAGATTCCCCGGCCGGAGCTGAACGATTTTTATGTGCCCGACCGCAATTACGAGCGCCGGTACCGGTTGTATGAGCATCTGCTGAAAAATCATACTCAGGCCTCGTTCAACTATCTGGAATTCGGGGTCGCCCGGGGTGTTTCCTTCCGCTGGTGGCTGTCGAATGTGCCAGAGCCAACCTGCCGCTTTTTTGGTTTCGATACGTTTACCGGGTTGCCCGAAGACTGGACTCTGTTTAAGGCAGGTGACATGTCGGCGGATGGTTCCTTTCCCGATGTGGGAGGTGACCAGCGGGCTGTCTTTCTGAAAGGAACTTTTCAGGAAACCCTTCCCGGTTTTCTGGATTCGTTTGCAGATGACCGTCAAAAGATTCTGCATCTCGATGCAGATATTTACACATCCACCCTTTTTGTTCTCACTCAGTTTGGTACACGCCTGAGGAAAGGTGATGTTCTCCTTTTTGATGAATTCAATGTGCCGATGCATGAGTTCAGAGCGTTTCTCGATTTCACTTCGTCCTACTACATCAGACTGCGGTTGGTAGCCGCGGTGAATAATTACTATCAGGCGGCTTTTATCGTTGAGGAAACGCCTTACCAGCTGTAAATATGGTTTTCACGAATCCTGTTAACGGCAAGCGCAGATTTAGCAATCAGGGTTTCTTCCGGCGGGGAAATTCAGATTTAAGCGCCTGACCTGAAGGAGGTGGAGCAGCTGCCGGAGTACGGGCGGGGAAAGACACCTTTTTCTGCACCTGACACCCTTTGCGTCCGGGAGAACAGGGGCCCGTCAGTTTCAGGCAGAGATGCCCGTCGAAATTGAGATGCGGACAGGAGAAACTCATAACCCGGGTAAGTAACGCAAACGGGTGATCCAAAGCAAGATCCGGGAGGATTTTGTCAAATCTGGTATCACCCTTTTCCTTCCGGTAAACAGTTGTCGGGGGGAAGGAAAATGGCGAAACCGGTTCCAATTCCGGATCGTAAAACCGGCTAAAAAACCATGTTTGAAACCGACTTTTTCCGAACCCTTCTCAGGCTGGTCTTTATCTGGGGCCTGGCAGTCTTCACCACCTGGCTGATTATTCAGTAACACTTTCCTGTAAATGCATTTAAACGCAATGCATTTAAACGCAAAGGCAGCAAAGAATTCGCAAAGGACGCTGAGTTTTTGTATTAAAAACAGAATTCGCAAAGGACGCTGAGTTTTTGTATTAAAAACAAAAAAAAAAATCTTTGCGACTTCGCGCCTTTGCGTCCATATAAAAACCCTTTGCGTTCTCCTGTATTTACCCCTGGCGCCTCTGCGTTAAAAGGCATTAAAACGCAAGGACGCAAAGAATTCGCAAAGGACGCTGAGGTTCTAGTATCGAAGACCAAAATGAATCTTTGCGACTTCGCGCCTTTGCGTCCAAATTGAAAACAAAAAAATCCATGATGTCCTTCGTGGTAACATGCCTGTTAGTTGCAACCGTTACTTAGCAGAACCAATCGCCAGATCAAACTCTGCTTCTCCGAAAAACCGTGGCAATGGAACCCATTGCTCAGACGGCCAATGATAGCCTTCCAGGCCGAAAAACTGTTTCTTGTAATCGTAAAACGATGGCTCCAGGTAGGCATATCCGGGGTAATACCAGGTTAGACCCCGCTGGATGGAGATTTGTATTTCCGCCAGCATGGTCAGAATTCCCAGGCCCCGCTTTGACCAGTCAGGATCGAACATGCCATAAACACTGCTGCCCGATTCCAGTCCCACATCGAGAAAGCTGGCAGCAATCAGGGTGGAGTCATTGAATACGGCGATGGTCTGGTTGTCGCATGGTGAAGTGGCCGGATCCTCAGTCGGGAAAAAATCATCCAGAGATTCAGGCGCTTCTGTGGTAAAGCGTTGCCTGTGCAGATCGAACAACCGGTCCAGGTCGGCAACGCGACGTGTGGGGCCGGTTCTGATGGAAAGGTCCTGGTTTCGCCGAAGGGTTTTTCGCTGACTGTCGGAGAGTTCAAATTCATCGAGCCGGACTCTCAGGGGCACCACCCGGCAGGTCTGCCCATTGTAGTCATGTGTCTGATAACGAAAAAATACCTGTCCGAAATGCCGCCAGCCGGTGCTCAGCAGGTAGTCCAGTCCACCGGGTGTCACTTGTGGGGCAATAAAGTAATTGGTCCCGGAATCATCACTCATCCGGCAAAAATACGAACCGGATTGGCTGATCCGGGCCGTGTTTCCCTATCTTGACGCTTTTCTGTATCTTCCTGTCAGCAACCAGAAAACGGAACCGGACGCCATGACTCAGACTTTCGTGATCGCTGAAACCTTTCCAGTTAATCCGGAAATTCTTTTTACCGCGTGGATGGATAGCGATGAGCATGGGGCGTTTATTGATTCAAATGCCGAAATCGATCCGGAGATAAACGGGAAGTTCACCATTTGGGATGGCTATATTCATGGGACCAATCTGGAACTGATTCCTTACAGCCGGATTGTTCAAAGCTGGCGGACCACCGATTTTCCCGACGGGGCTCCCGATTCTGTGCTTGAACTGACCTTTGAACCCAAGGGAACCGGGACCCATCTGACGCTTCGTCACTCAAAAATTCCCGAAGGACAGGCGGATGAATATCTGAAAGGCTGGAAGGAATTTTATTTCAAGCCCATGAAGGATTATTTCTCAGAGTTTGATCACTGAGTACCGAATTCTAATGATCGCTTAACGGTTCCTGTCCCGTTTTTTCCGCAATTTGTGAACCAGTGAAAAGGGGTTCACATGTCTGTTTCTGAGACTCACCTTTCCGGTTGCCTGATCTGCGGATCGGCCCTGGTTTACGAAACCGGGCTTTCGCCCATGATATGTGTCTGGTGCGGCACCGAACAACTTTCAGAAGTACGGTGTGAAAACGACCACTTCATCTGTTCAGCCTGTCATGCCAGTTCAGGCCGCGACCTGATCAGCCGTGTTTGTCTGGCCACCAATGAAACAGATCCGCTCGGATTGGCCGACCGTATTATGCATGCGCCCGGTATTCACCTGCATGGACCCGAACACCATTTCCTGGTCCCTGCGGTCCTTCTCACAGCGGTTGCAAACCAAACAAAACAGCCATCGGCTTTACCACGCTGGATCGACAAGGCCAATCAGCGGTCTATGCTGGTCCCCGGTGGATTTTGCGGAATGACTGGTACCTGCGGGGCGGCTGTCGGTACCGGTATTGCACTGAGTATCATGACGGATAACACGCCGCTGAGTGAATCGACCTGGGGACTGTGTCAGGAACTCACGGCTGCCGCCTTGTCATCCATTGCATCCAAAGGCGGTCCGCGTTGTTGTAAACGAGACAGCTTTCTGGCGATTCAAACGGCGGTCCGGTTTCTGAACGACCGGCTGGATTATACCCTCCCTGAATCTGAAATCACCTGCAGTTTTTCCGCAAAAAACAAAGAATGTCTGAAAGGACGCTGTCCGTTCTTTCCATCAGAGTCTGTGTCCATCCCGGATCCAGGTGTATTCTGAACAGGAATATTCTGCGCCTGCCTGAAAACACGTTCTGTTTTAAGGCCGGATACTCACCATTCAGCAGCCTTATCCAGAGCCCGATAAAGGGATAGCAGGGGTCCGGTACCGGAGCACGCGGTTTTGCCGGTAAGATTTAACAGCTCAAAAGCGGCGTGCTCCACAGATGTGGTGCCGTGCTCCTCATCGCGAAGGTGGTGAACCAGTTTGAGCATGGCAAACCCATCCATCCATCTCCAGAACCCTTGCAGAGCCGCCCCGGGTGTGGATGAATTGTTGAAAATGGTGGTTAATCGCAATGAAAAGTTCTGCCGGATCAGAAAGGTGGCAATTGAGGGCGGGGCGTGATGCTCCCACTCATTCCACCAGAGTGGGTTCAGACCGTTTTCGTGGATTCCCGAGATCCATGACCGCAGTTCCTTAAAAATGGCAGGTGAATAAACCTGATAGTCGGTGCTCCCGGTTTCCAGCCGATTGGAAATGGTTCGTCCGGTCCCGAAGGGGACTCGCCACGATGGCCGGGGAGAAGGGAAGACGGTTGCGGATGTCAGATCGGTAAAGCGTCCATTGGGAATGATTTTATGCAGGAAGTAAAAATCCTCACCTGCTTTACGCCGATTCATACCGCCAGATCCGAGATAAGTCTCCATGGTTACGGCCATCGAGGAACCCACGGTGTGGAAGGCAAACGGATAGCCTGCAAAACGCAACCCGCGAATGTAATATCGCAGATACAATTCATACTCAATTATGGACTGCCGGTGAAGTCCGTCTTCTGCCAATGACAGGTCGTGTTCGAAATAGAGGGAGGCCCCGTCGGGAGCACCGGTGGCAAAATGCTGGCTGAGGCTGATGAAATAATTGTCTGAGACCGTGCAATCCGCATCGAGATTCGCGAGAATCACCTGATGGTTGGCAAGGCCATCCGCCATGAGAACGGCCAGGTCCAGGCCGATTTTACGACTCAGACCCGCCCCGGCGTGTCTGGAAGGTAAATCGGGAGCATGGATGGTAATCAATCGGAGATCGTGGTTCTGCCACCTGTGCTCCCACGCTTTGCAGGTAGTCAGGTTGGCCTGAGACTGTTGTATGATCCCGGGAGTGGCGCCTTCCGGATGGTTGACAACCACCAGTATATCGATGGGAAATCCGGGCAGGGTGGCTGAATGAAGAGATTGAAGGGTGCGGTCAAGCTCTGGTTCGGCCAAAGCCGGAATGACCACCATCAGCCGGGTTCCGGGACGGAACTCAGGAACAACAATTCCCGGCGGCTGATAGCCAAACCGGCTGAACCATCGGGAAGTCTGATCAGAAATCGGCACCCAGGCTCAGATAATATTGAGGTTTGGAAGATTGACGGAAATCCCAGCGCCAGGCCACATCGAACCGTACGAGGAAGTACGCCAGATAGGTACGGACTCCCATACCGGATCCTGCGAGCAAATCCTGCAGACCCCAGTTTTTTTCTTCATTCATTCCCATCAGCTGCAGCTTCTGATCTTCGGACCAGGCGGTGCCAAGGTCGGTGAAAAGGGTTCCCATGAAGAAGGTTCCCATGGCATCGTCACCCACTTCGGGCAGAAGCCAGAAAAGCATGGGGTAGCGCAGTTCAAAGTTTGTGATGGCATACCGGGACCCGTTTTGTGCATTCAGATCATGACCCCGAAGCGGAAGCGCTGCTTCGGCAAAGACGAAGTCCTCGAGTGTGGTGAGCGGAAAATTTTCCCGGTTACGGATTTGCAGATTCAGCCAGTTTTCCACCCCTCCGATAAAGAATTTCTGAGGCGTTCCTCCATTGGAAAGGGCTCCTGCTGCCCGGATGGCAAAGGATGTGTAATCCGTTATCCGGAAGTAGGTTCGGTAATCGAAGGAAGTGGTGAAAAAGTTCACTTTATTACTCAGAGCAGAGGGGACGGAGTATAACTGGATACCGTAACGGGAGCCATTTCCGGGTCCGGTTACCCCCCACAGGGAGGTGTCATGGATAAACTGCAGGCGCGGATTAAAAAACCAGGTTTCCTCGATGGGAATGCTGACATCCTCCAGGTTCTCGCGTGAGAGAATGCTATATCCCAGATCGAGGGAGAACCGGTTGAATTTATCGAGCGGGTAGGCAATGGACAGTCCGCCTCCGTAATTGCGGTATCGGTACACATCAAAAAAACCAAACCGGTTGATCACACCCAGATACCGGCTGGAATGATACCCGAAAACACCATAATCGAGGCGTTCGGGCAGGTAGTAATAGGCCAGGTACAAATCACTGTTCTTCAAATCCAGAACCAGATTGGTGGCGAAAAAGATCTGATGATTGCCGAGCATGTCGCTGAAAAGCATATTGGTCTGGCCGTACACTCCATACAGGTTGCTGACGCTGGCATTTCCATAGATCAGATCGGGTGAAAAGTTCAGTTTGTAATCATAAACCCTGAAATCACCGGTTTCGGTTTTGTTGCTTTCAGCTGTACCGAAAACGGTGGAATAACCGCTTTCGGCCGCATTGGCCGGAACCGATAAATCATAGTTGGAAAAATCGAGTGTATCGGCCGATAAAACCTTCAGTTCGTCGGGATTGGCCGGGACAAACACGTAGGATGCAATGCTATCGGCCACCGGTGACTCAGAAATTACCTGAACCAGATCGGACCGGGTGAGGTCTTTCCTGCCAGAGTCTCGGAACCGGGCCCATTGGTTTGGGGTAAGAGAATCGCCGGGAACAGAAAGATCGAGCGGATTGCTGAGGCTGTAAATGTCGTAACCTGCAAAGGAAAGGGCTGAAAAAACCAGACGGGAACCATCGTAAGTAACCGATAACTGCTGAACACCCTGAAGGAAATCGGTAAGGGGTCTGATCTTTCCTGTTACCAGGTTGGAATGCCAGATGTTATAGGCTCCGTTCTGGTCCGAAATGTAAACGAGGTGATCATTGCTTTCGACATAGACCGGATTGGTTTCATCGATCCCGGGTGTGTCGGTCAGGCGTTTGATCTGGCGCGTTTCGGTATCCATTTCAAAAAGATCCTTCGCCCGTATATCGAGTTCGTGCAACCGGGTTCCCGAGGACACCAGCCAATCGGATTGGTAGGACTGACGGTCCGATACAAACACCACTTTGCGGGAATCGGGTGAAAAGGAAGGATCCATGTCGCTGAAGGGATCGTTGGTCAGATTCCGGAGGTTTTTGGTTTCAAGATTGTAGATGAAAATGTCGGATTGCCCGTGTTTCAGCCCCTGGAAAGCAAGCAGTTTTCCATCCCGGCTCCAGTCCACACTGAAAATTCCATCAAGACCAAGCGTTATTTTTTCGCCCTCTCCTGAATCGACATCGATCAGCATGATGGCATCTTCATTTCCGGCTTTGGTGGCAACGGCAATCCGTTTTCCATCGGGAGACCAGGACACGCCCGGAGTAAGCAGGTGCAACTCCTCAAAATCACGGCTTCGCTGACCATCGATCACTTTTTTTCTGCTTTTCCCATCCAGGCCCGACATAACATACAGATCGATATATTGATTAATATCGGTCATGTAAACCACCCGGTCTCCTTTCGGACTGATGGTCGGACTTGTGTTGTAATTGCTGCCATCTTTCCGATGGTTAACCAGACGCCTCGAAATGGTATTCACATCGGTCCGCCCGGCGATTTCGGGCCAGTAGCGCTTCTTCAGATCGGTCATCCACCGTTCTGTCAGCTCTTCGTAATTAAGCCCAATGGCACCGACGAAGGCCTGCTGAACGTCCCGTGTCGACCGGATCCGCTGGAGGATTTCTGCAATCTTCTCGCGGCCGTATTTCTGGGTAACATAATACCAGACACTTTGTCCACCCCGGTAGGCAAAATACCCCGACAGTTGTGGGATCGGATTCAGATAATTGTTAATAACAGCATCCCGCATGAACTGATCGGTGTTCGAATCCCATTCCAGTGCGCTGAATTCGGCCAGACCTTCATTGAACCAGAGAGGAATATTCAGCTGAATTCCCGAGGAGAGCACGTTCTGAAGCGAGCCTCCATAGAACATATCATTAATCACGGCATGGACCAGTTCATGGTGAATCACGTGAGCAAACTGCTGAAAATCACCCTGAAAGGGCAGGACGATCCGGTTTTTAAACAGTTCAGTGACACCACCAATCCCTTCATCCAGATTGCCCTGAATGACATTGGTCTGCTGGAACTGACTGTGTGCCCCGTAAATGATGAAGGAGATGCGGGCATTGATCGAATAATTGAAATCGGTTCTGATTTTCACATAGGCCGATTCGGCCGCATTAATGGCAAATTCGGCCAGCTTGTAATTGTTATCGGTGAAATACAGATCGAAATGTTCGGACTGAATAAAGCTCCAGTTAAAATCGTGATACTGAATTTTATTCTGTCCAAAATAAAACTGGGCAGACAGGGGGGTGGTCCAAAAACCGATCGCCAGTAAAAGCCAACTGCGCCATGCATTCATACGGGTCTCTCCGGTTACACGCCCGTTCAGCGGGCTGGGATAAAGTCAATTTGTCGTTTGGTCGGATCTGCATTCATACAAACCACGCGGATCGGGTCACCGAGCCGGTAAATCTGTTTTTTGCGCTCTCCGTGAAGGGCATGTCCATTTTCAATAAACGTATAATAATCATCATTCAGATCCCGGATGGAGATCATGCCTTCCACCAGGGTGTCCTGTACCTGAACGTACAATCCATATTGGGTGACCCCACTGATGATAGCATCGAAGGAATCCCCGATCCGGCTTTTCATGTACTCAACCTGCATCAGTTTCACCGATTCACGTTCGGCTTCCACTGCTTTTCGCTCGGTCATGCTGCATTGTTCCGCCAATCCGGCCAGTGCCTCGTAGCCATAAAATGGCTTAACCTCCTGACCGATGATGTGCCTGATCAGCAACCGGTGCACCAGCAAATCGGGATAGCGACGGATGGGTGAGGTGAAGTGGGTGTAATCACTGAACCCGAGACCAAAGTGTCCGATGTTATCTGCCGAGTAACGGGCTTTTGCCATACTGCGCAGAGCAAGATCATGTACCACGTTCTCCTCGGGCGTTCCTCTGACCGATTCCATCAGTTTCTGCAGGTGACGGGCTGTTTCCTTTTCATCGCCAATGACCAGCTGGTATCCCAATTGTTTCACAAAGGCCGACAGGTTAAACAACTTCCCGGTATCGGGCAAATCGTGAATCCGGTAAACCGCCTGAATGCCATGCTTTGTTTTCAATGAACCCAGTGACCTGGCCGCCACCTGATTGGCCAGCAGCATAAAATCCTCAATCAGCCGGTGACTGGCCAGTCGCTCCTTGCGTACAATGGCAATGGGTTCCCCCTTGTCATTAAACCGGAACCGTGCTTCTGGAGTGTCAAAATCGATGGATCCGTTTTTAAAACGACGCTTCTGGAGAGCCTGTGCCAGCCGGTTCATCTCCTGTAACAAATCAGCATGTTCCCCGGCTCCCGAGTCCAGAATTTTTTGCACTTCCTCATAAGTGAACCGACGCTTGGAGTGAATAACCGTCCGGGCAAACCTTGCTGAACGGACTGCGCCGGCCGGGGTAAGGGTGATGATGGCCGAGACGGTGAGGCGGTCTTCGTGAGGAACCAGTGAACACAGATGATTGCTGAGGCGTTCAGGAAGCATGGGTATCACGCGATCCACCAGATAGATGGAAGTTCCTCGTTTCTGTGCTTCACGGTCAATGGCACCCCCGGGAACCACATAATGGCTGACATCGGCAATATGAACGCCAAGTTCAAGCAGACCATCGGGTAAAGTGGTGAGTGAAACGGCATCATCGAAATCCTTCGCATCATCAGGATCGATGGTGATGACCAGACGATCACGCCAGTCCTCGCGTCCACTCAGGTCTTCTGGGCGGATTCCGGGCAGGTCCGCAGCTTCTTTTTCAATGGCGGCCGGAAAAGCGTCATCCAGATTCAATCCGCGTGCAACCGAAATGACCTGTACTTTCAGATCCTTGCTGTTCCCCAGAATTTCAGTGACACGGGCTTCCGGGTTGATAAACGGATTGGTCCATTCCTCAAGCGCAACCATCACCTTGTCTCCGGGTCTGGCTTTGTTCAGATTCCGGTTGGTGATATAAAAATCCCGGTGGATCCGTGGGTCATCAGGAACAAAGACATGGAAGTGACGTTGTTTTTCAATGGTTCCGACAAAGGTCTGGCGGCCCCGCTCAATCACCCGGATGACCTGGCCTTCGGTGCGGTCACCTGTCCGTTTCGGATAGACCTGTACCTGAACCAGATCTTCGTGGAAGGCGGTGAGCAGATTCCGTTCCGAGATGGCCACCTCGGTTTCCTCGTTCATTCGAACAAAGCCGGTTCCCGACCGGGTAACCATCAGTTTCCCCTCGATAATGGTATCGGGGACCATGAAACTGTATGTTTTGCCTTTGCGGCGCTCCAGTTTGCGGGCCTGGACCAGTTCGTTTAACAGATCGTTGAACAGGCGTTCAAATTGTTTGGGCTGATGGCCCAATGCACGGGTGACCTGGCTGGCTGTGTAGCTTTTCGGGTATTTTGCTTCAAGGAACCGGAGGATTTCCAGTCTGATTTTCTCTTTCGGATCGCTCACGGATCGGATCTCTTTCTTCTTGCCGGCGGAATAAATCGGCCCAGCGGTAAAAATTGGTGCGGTAAAACAAAGATACTCCCCTGACGATCTGTTCGTTGGTATCGAACGTATATGGATCGTAATTCTGGAAAATATCCCAGCTGAGACTGTTGGTCAGTTTGTTCTCGAGACGCCAGCTGAGGCCCAGCCGGTTTGCCGAGGTCTGACCGGTCAGATTGGTGCGTTCATCCGACAGGTTGTAACTGAGACCGCCGGTGAATGACCAGTTTTCGGATATGTCATATACAAAGGTTCCACCGATGTTTTCGGCCTTTCCTCCCTGATTATCCACCTTGAAGTTCACATACCTGATTTTGTTATCCACACCGCCCAGAAAACGGCCGATGTGGTTGCTCAGAACGCCGAATCCGGCATTCAGGGTGGTGCTGGTGATATCATCCTGAAGGTTAAACTGCAGGTTGCTTCCCTCGGTGAACGGATCATATAACCACTGACCGATCAGCAGCAGACTGATGATGTTGGCAGGCGCCTTGTCCTTCATGGCGGGATCAGTGAGGGTTGAACGGGTCAGTTCACTTTCCTCGGTGGTCCGGGTGGAAACAATGTCATAGGAAAGAACCGGTTCCTGAACAGCGCCTTTGATTCCCAGACTGATCACATTGTTTTCGCTCACGGGTTTTGCCGGATCGGTATTGATGAAACGGCTGATGGTCGTTTTGGCAACCAGATTCAGTTCGGGAGCTACCGGATCGCCGGTCCAGGAGATGGCACCACCCTGTTCGACCTGAAACTGAGTGGTATAAAAGTTGTAAAATCCTGAATTAACATTGAGTGCGCCATTGGCAGTCAGGTCCTCATTCTGGTACTGAATGGTCAGATTTCCATTCAGCTCGGTCTGAAGCTGTTCACCGGTGGCCCGGTTAAGAATGATGGTCAGGTAGGCATTCTGGCTGGCATCCACCTGTAAAAAGGCACTCAGCCCCGAAGCAAATCCCTTTTCCTTCTTTTTTAGCGGGAAACGGATGGTTTCTGTTTTCCCCGTGGTGCCGTTTGCTTCCTCCCCTGTCGGGCGCAGGTCGGATTGATTGACGAACGAAATGAAACTGTCCTCGTTTTCGGTACGCTGGTTGGCTGTGGCGGTTACCACCGTGAGGGCGGCCCGGCGGATACGGACATTCCCGTTGATCGCGGATTTTTCATAACTGCCCTTCAGTGTCACCGTTCCGGTAAGGTCCACCGCTCCGTAATAGATTTCAGATGGGGATGGTGTCTTGTTCAGGACCGGAAGGTTATTCAGGACCAGCGTGAGATTCAAATCATTGGATGGCAGATAATTTTTCAGACGGAAGGAACCGTACAACTTGGCCTGGCCCGACTCTCCGCTCCAGGCATCGATGGACCTGATCCGTATGATGTCATTGGCAATGGCAGCCGACCCGCTGATGTTCCGGTAAGTGACATTGGTGGAAGTCAGCCGGACCTGACCATCCGTGAAGCCTACTTCACCAGAAAGGTTGGGTTTTTCCACTGAACCGGCTACCGTCAGCCGGGCCCGAAGCAGCCCCTTCAGCTGGCTCACGCCGGGAATCAGATTCTGGAAGAGACTCAGATCAAAATCGAGGGCTTCCAGATCGGCGCGCATTTGATTCCGCTTCGATTCATCGGGAATAACCGCAGGAAGAACCGGGTAAAATCCGCGGGACACAAACGCCGTCCGGTCGGATGGATCGGTCAGCCTGGCATCGTAAGTGAGATAGCCACCATCGACCGAGGCCAATGCACTCAGGTCACCATAGATGGTTTTTCCCATGGAAATCTGGTCCCACGCGGCTGTTGCAGATACCATCGGATTCTGCAAAGTCCCGATGGCATCCACAGCAAAGGAAACCGTTCCTCCCGGAAAGACCGTCAGGTCATTGCTAAATGCAGAAACAAGACGGGACGGGCTGATTCCTGATCCTTCGATCCGCAATTGATCACTTCCATCCTCATCAAGTCCGCCTGAAATGCTGACCAGACCATACGGACTGGATAACCTGAAATTGTCGATGGATAGTGCTTTACCGGTGAAAGTGATGGGGCAGATATCTTCGAGAACCCAGTCACCAGGTTTCAGCTTGGCCACAAACTGGATCAGATTCAACTGAATCAGGTCTGGCTGAAATGTCAGGTCAAAATCAAATAAACCAGAAACCAATCCGGTGGGATCGTTCAGTTCAGAAGAAACCGAAATGGTTCCGTTATTCAGCCACAGAAGAATGTCGGCCTGGCCCCAGTTCCGGTTGACCGATTCAATCCGGTCGGCGGTGAAGGTGAGCGAACCAATGGAATGCCTCAGTGCCGACACAATGTTGATGGAGTCGAGCAATCCGATCACTCCGAGATTTTTAATTTTCAGGCTGTTTTCAATCTGAAGCGAATCGAGCCGTATATCGAGACTGGCCAGTGATTCACCTCCGCGTACCGTTGTTTTCCCCGATCCTTTTCCTGCAACCGCAATCATGGGGGCTTTGACCAGACTCAGCACCGGAATCACCGATTTGATGGTCCAGGACCAGTTCAGATCGGCCGGAGTCAGCCATCCGGGTGCGGGTGTTTCAGACTCAGAAACTGAGTCGGATTCCATCCAGCGGGGAATCGATTCGAGAGTGGCAAGACCATGCTGAACCCAGTAATCAATGTCCTGGGAACCCCGCAGTTGAATGTTCAGCCAGGAACCCAGCAATGACAGATCGAAACGTTCCCCACGAATATTATAAAACTGAATGTCATGGCTGGAGGTGCCAAAGTCGTACCCGCCGATCACCCATTCACTGAAAAAGGCGGTGGCACTGATGTCGGTGGTGTCAGAGAACATCATGTCAACAGCGGTTTCTCCCGAAATGGAGGTCACTGCCAGAGAGGGAACCAGCATGTTCAGGTTCAGCTGGTCCAGATACAGTTCACCATGATTTCTCAGAATGCCCTCATCTGAAATGAGGAAACCATCCGCTGCAAGCGTCCCTGCATTGGTAACCAGACGAATCAGATAATCCAGTTCACCCGGCCGGCCGTTCAACGTGGTGGTCAGGCTGTCAATTCGGTAGTTACCCCATCGTGAGTCAGAAATCCGGACCGATCCCTTCGTCTGAATATCATCAATGGTAAATCCTTCTCCTCCGATGGAGGCCACTCCTGTTATGTCCCCATCCAGGGCCGGATTTCCGCCAAGCCATCCGGATGGATTAACCGACCGGACCTGAACCGTTCCCTGATACCGGGTAACCGGTTGAGTCATATCCATCGAAACCGATCCGGTGGCTGAACCGGCCGATTCGCTGTCAACAGAAATCCTTGCCGAGAAATTGAGAGGATTGCCACGGTAGGCTCCTGACAGGTTAACCAATCCCGCTCTGCGGAAATCGGGGAGCGGAAGGGTCTTCAGCAAAGCGGACAGATCGGATGAATACGCGGTGGAGGGCAGCAGATTCAGATCAAATGACATCCGGTCGATGTCGGTGAGATGGTAAATCGTTCCGTCTATGGCCAGCCGTGTGGAATCCCCGAGTCCGACAGTGACCGATTTTACAGTCAGCGTATCAAGCGTTCCGCGGACCAGCGCTCCAAGCCGGACAGGTCCGTGAACCATGTCGACAACCGAAAGAAATGTGGTCAGGTCTTTAAAATGAAACGGATCGAGACGGATGGAGGCTTCGAACGGGGTGGCGGGAATCCGGTCGCTCCATCCGGGTGAAAACCGGAAAAAATCGGGCAGACTGAACCGGGCTGACCCGCTCAGACGGGTATTTCCGGTTTCGACCAGCAGAGAATCAGCTGTGAGCGCCTTCTGATCATACCGGCTGAGCAGCCTGAACTGTTTCAAGGTAAATCCGGAAAGAGAATCACGGACCGACAAATCGTGAATATTAAAGGAGGATACCGCATCAGGACGGAAGGTCAGTGAGGATCGCAAATGAAGGTTCGTAAAGTGAAAATCGGAATAGTTAAACCGGTTCAGCAGGGCCAGGCTGTCCGGTCCGCCATCGGCTGTTCTGAACCGCACGGTTCCGTTCTGAATACGAAGCAAACCCACCCGGATCCGGTATTGCATCAGATCCAGGGGTTCCGAGTCTGTGGAATCGTCTGCGGTCGCATCGGTCAGTCTGGACAGGTTCCATCCGTTCAGACTGTCTTCAAGTACGGTAAACCCGGGATCGATAAAACTGATTTCTGAAAGAGACAGGTTGTTGAAAACCAGAAACAGGGGCATGTATCTGATTTTGAGCTCTTTTGCCTGAAGGACAGGGAGTGAATCGGGACCGGTCAGGGAAATGTCATGGATGGAAAGCCGGGAGAAAAAATTGCCCGAAACGGCCCCGATGGTGAGACGACCGTGAATGGATTCGTTAACGGCCTGTTCGACACGTTGCCTGACCTTTTCGCGGAACCAATCTGTCTGGCTGATCATCAGACCGAGCAACAGCAGGGTCAGGATGAGGTAAATACTCACCAGTCCTGCGTAGGTCAGAAAACGGATCAGCCGACGGGCCACATTACTCTCCGGTATAAACGCGGATCACTTTTTCGATCACATTGGTGGTGGAACGGTCCGGAGTCAGTTCAATGGTGAGCACCCGTCCGCCATGGGCTTCGACCACTTCGCGCCCGACCACTTTGCTGATGTCCCAATCAGCCCCTTTGACAAGGTAATCCGGAATGATGGCATCAATGACGGCGGCCGGGGTGTCTTCTTCAAAAAACACCACATAATCCACACAACGGAGACCGGCAAGCAGGTAAGCCCGGTCTCCCTGCGGGTTGATCGGCCGCTTATCTCCCTTGATCCGCCTGACCGATGAATCGGCATTAACCGCCACGACCATTGCATCCCCGAGGTTACGGGCTTTCATCAGATACTCAACATGTCCCTTGTGGAGAATATCGAAGACGCCGTTGGTGAAAACCAGTTTGCGTCCTTCTGCCTTCAGTTGTTTTCTGATCGGAATAAACTCGGTCAGACTCAGAATACGGCCAGGTTCAACCATGTACTTTCCTTCCAAATTCAAGAATGGCATCGGGAGTGACCGGAACGATCCCCACTTCGCCGACCACATACCCTCCGGCCAGATTGGCAAGCGTGGCTGCTTCTTCCACCGATGCACCGGCAGCCATGGCCATGGTCAGGGTGGCGATCACTGTATCACCGGCACCCGACACATCGGCCACATGTTTGGCCCGTGTGGGAACGTGCTGAACAGATCCATCCGATGAAAACAGAGACATGCCTTTTTCACTCCGGGTAATCAGTACATGTCTGGCATTCAGCCGGGCAAGCAATTCCCGGCCGGCCTCTTCCACATCGGCGTCGGTCCGCAGTTTACGACCCAAACCTTCACTGGTTTCCTTCAGGTTTGGCTTAAAAACCGTTACCTCACGGTAAGCAAAGAAATTGGAAAGTTTCGGATCGACCATAATCAGTTTTCCATGCCGGTTGGCCGAGTCGATGGCACCCCGAATCACGGTTTCCGTCATGACTCCCTTGTTATAATCCTCCAGAATGAGGGCATCGAGTTGCGGCATCAGGTCCTCCAGTGAGGAAAGCAGCCGCCGGGCCACGTCTTCCCCGATGGGGTGACGATGTTCATGATCGATCCGCACCACATGCTGCTGGTGTGCAATGACCCTCGTTTTGACGGTGGTCATCCGGTCCGGATCCCGGACGATACCTGCCGGATTGATTCTCAGATCACGGGTCATGGAAATGAGGGCATCGCCGTTGGAATCTGCACCGGCCACTCCGGCCAGAAAACAGCTGCCTCCCAGCGAGACAATGTTATTGCCAACGTTGGCGGCTCCGCCAAGCCGTGCGCTTTCCTGCGTGACTTCCACAATGGGGACCGGGGCCTCCGGACTGATCCGGGTGACATCTCCCCAGATATACCGGTCAATCATCAGATCGCCCAGAACGGCCACGCGGCAGGTTTTCATCCGCTCGAACAAGTCAAACAATCGTGTTTCCTGAAAAGGTACCATGCTTATTTCCAGACTGATTCGGTTAATAATACTTCTTTTTTTGTGAAAATTCTGATCCGCTGAGTGCCGGCAGGTACAGTGAACAGCCGGCTGGATTCGCCCGTGGTTTTCACTTCCTCCAAAACGGACCCGCCGGGATCGGCGAACCGGATGGTGACCGGTTCTTCACGTCCCTCCCGGAAGACCAGGAAAACGTGAGATTTGCTCAGCCGGTGCAGACTCACCGCTGCCATCGGCTCCTGATTGCTGGTCACCGGTGGTAGGGTTGGCTTTGTCTCTTGCCGGGCAGGCTGTTTCATGTTGATGAATTGAGACCAGGAGTAGAAAGCAACGCCGGCAGCACCAGCCTGAAGGGAATAGGATTCAAGACGATCGGCCTGCGCCAGTACCGGTGGTTTATAAATGCCGATACCGGCAACGACGGGGACCGGCCGGCACCCGGCCACCCAATCATCAATCAGACGGTTAAAATCGGGTGCCGGACCCGGATTCACGCCATCGGAAATGCCTCCTGCAGGCCAGTAAATCTGCGGATAAATTGCATCCAGATAGCCGGCGGCGGTCCATCCGCGGCTATCCTGAAAAACCTCGTGATAACTCTCAAGTCCCCTGGCCCCGTCAATGGATTTCCAGATTCCCAAGGGAGCTGCGCTGACTTCAATGCCGGGGCGGATGGCTTTCACAGCCTGATGGATCTGACGAACCGTTTCTGAAACGGCCCACCGTCTGAAATCGGCGGCGGATTGGGAGGGATCCTTGTACTTTTTCAGGGTCGAGGCATCATCAAACCGGGTGGTCGGATACCGGATAAAATCGAGCTGAATTCCATCAACGGCATACCGCCTGACCAGATCAGCCGCCACACGCGCCAGATAATCCCTCACTGCCGGAATGCCGGGATTCAGAAAACTCTCACCACCAGCTCGTAATATCCAACCCGGATTGGCTTCGGCCGGATGCCGGAGTCCGCTGGCGGAACGGGTTTGTGAGGTGGCATCGGCCACTTTAAATACATTGAACCAGGCAATCACCCGCATGGGATGATTGGTGGTTTCAGCCAGAACCATCTGGAGCGGATCCCAGCCGGGGGACTGACCCAGGGTTCCGGTCAGGCTTTCGGACCAGGGTTCATGCTCGGATTGATAAAAGGCATCACCTCTTCCGCGTGCCTGAAAAATCAAGGTGTTGATGCCCGATTGGTGGGCAGCGGACATGAGGGCTTTTAATTCAGCTTGCTGAGCCGCTGCTCCGTTTGTTTTCGGGAAATCAATCCGGTGGGCGGTGGCAACCCACACAGCCCTGATCTGTGCGCTTGCCGGTTGAAGGACGGCCAGAATCAGGAATCCGGCCAGAATCAGACTATTCAGACCGGTTCCATTCATCCGTGAATGCTTTCATCGTGGTGCCGATCAGGTTGGGGTCGGTTACCGGTACAATTTCACAATGTCCGGGCCGCACAGGTAAAATCCACCGGATGGCCTGATCCTTCTTTTTCTTATCCCGTGAGATATAATCGAGTAAACGGGTGGAATCCCAGTTTCCGTCATCGGGAAGGGAGCCGATCATCCGTCTGGCAATCTGAAGCACCCGGTCGGCGGTTTCCCGGTTTGCATATCCCAGCCGGTGGGAGAGCAGCGTGGCAAAAGCGGTGCCAATGGTGACGGCATCGCCGTGACGAAGGGCCGGGTAGACGTACACTTTTTCGAGGGCGTGCCCCAGGGTATGACCCAGGTTCAGAAGGGCGCGCCGTCCCGATTCAAACTCGTCCTCTTCCACAATTGATGTTTTAAATCCGATACAACGGGAAATCCAGTTCGTGAGCCGGTCAAAGTCGGTGGAAAGAAGAGTCATCGGCGGATGGTTCAGAATCCAGCTGCCGAAATCATTAAATCCCTCCGCATCGAAAAGAACGTTGTACTTCAGCATTTCGCCCAGGGCAGAGAGTACTTCAGCGTCGGGAAGCGACAACAGAAACCGTGTATCCACCAGAATGGAATCGGGTTGCCAGAAAGCGCCGACCAGGTTTTTGCCGGTATCCAGATTGATTCCGGTTTTTCCTCCAATGGAGCTGTCAATCTGAGAAAGCAGGGTGGTTGGGACCTGAATGTACCGGATTCCCCGCAGATAGGTGGCCGCCACAAATCCGGTCAGGTCACCTGTGACCCCACCACCTATGGCAACCAGCACGGTCTGACGGTCCGCTCCCGCTTCGGAAAGCCGGGTGATGATGTCGGTATAGGTCTGGAACGATTTCGATTGCTCTCCGTCGGGGAATTCGATCACAAGATCAAAGGATTCGAGAAGTCCCGGATGGGTGCGGGAAAGAACGGACTGCAACTGGAAATCGACCAGGGCCACCAGTCGGGTTGAAAAATGTTGCCGCAGCCAGCCGGGAATGTTCAGGCCATTGCCGATGACAATCCGGGTGTGGCCGGCCCGGTGCCGGTATTGTAACTGATCAGTCATGAGCGTCTGAACCGGATGAATTTACGTCTTGAAAAGGGAGTCAGGGTCACGGGTGGCATGCCGGGGGACCATTGTTCGATTGCCTCCTTCAGCCAGTCCACCACCTGTCCGACCGGTTGCTGATCGGTTTCGAGTGTCAGGTGTGCCTTTTCATAGAAAGGGCAGCGGTCGGCCAGCATCCGGTCTATTTTTCTTTTGATCTCGTGATCGGGAAGCAGGTTCCCCTGCTCATCCAGAAAAATGGGGCGGTCGCGTTTGGCCCTGATCCGGTAAAGCAATTGTCTGGGGCGGACTTTCAGGTAAACGAGAAAACCGTTCTCCAGAATCCATTCCAGATTGTTGTTGAAGCAAACTGTGCCGCCTCCCAGTGAAACAACCAATCGTTTAGAATCGGAGAGAGAATGAAGGGTGTCAGTTTCGAGCTGCCGGAAGGCCTGTTCGCCGCGGGTTTTGAACAGACTTACCACCGACTCACCGGTCTGGTCAACAATCCGGTGATCCAGATCCACAAAGTCGTAACCGATGGTATTTGCCAGAATGCGCCCGATGGTGCTCTTTCCTGCAGCCATGAATCCGGTCAGATAGATGCGGTCTGGAAGCGGCATGATCAGGTTACCGTCAGTTGATAAATGGAAACAGTTGGGGTGGCATGCCTGAACCGGAAGGGTTCTGACCAGACTTCTCTGAGGTGGTAACCTGCCTCGCGGACCAACACCCTGAAATGATCCATGGGACGTCGTCCCGGATCTGAGAAGTAAAACGCACCACCCGGATTCAGACAACGCCGGACGACATCCAGGATGGGCAGCAGGTTTCTGACCTCATAGATAATGTCCGATCCCACAATCAGATCGGCTTTCAGATCGGCTGGCGGTTGGGTCCAGTCGAGAAAGCGGGTGCCGATGGTGGTTTGGTTCAGCGAGGCGTTTAATTTCATGAACTCGATGGCATCTTCATCATAGTCAGTGGCTGTGCAGGTGAATCCGAAGGAGGAAAGCACCACCGAAGTGACACCCACGCCGGCTCCGATTTCGAGTACAGATTTCGTCCGGTCGGCCATGTGACTGACCAGATAACTGCTTAACACCAGACTGCCCGGCCAGATTTCGGCCCAATAAGGCATTTTTTCCGATTCCCTGAACTCATCCGGATCGATCTTGTCGAGCAGTTCCCACGCGTTACGGACCATGGCAAACCGGAAATCACGTCCGGCCACGGACACATCGTGATATTCTAACGGAAATCCCCGGAAGTCGGTCATAAGATTCTGGATAAAAAAAAGGGCAGTGGAGATGAATGCCACTGCCCCGTCATTTGGTTTACCGGTTAACGATCAGAGTCCGAGGGCGTCGGCGCGGCTGTCTTTAATGTCGGCTTGTTTTTTCAATGCTTCCGACCATCCGTTCGACAATTCATTGCGACGCTGATTCTTCAACTGATCAGCCACACGTTTCTGCTGGCCTTCGAGATTGGCCGGGTCAGCAGGGGTCAGTTTGTTCAGCCGGATAATGTAAGCACCACGCTCACCACGGATGGCCCCGCTGATCTGGCCTTCTTTGAGACCAAAGGCAGCACCGTTGAAAGCACCATCACGGCCAACGCCGGAAGGAATGCCGTTCAGTGTGAACTCATTGGTGGTGGCCACCACCAGCTTCGGATCCCTGGTTGTGGCTGCAGCCAGATCGGTTGTCAACCCTTCACGGACTTCCGTGGCCTGATTGTACACAAACTCGAGCTTCTTCTCGCGAAGCACGCGGGCACGCAGAGATTGACTCAGCTGCTCATCCAGTTCCTGGTAACCGGCAGGGGAAATCTCGGTCAGCTTGGCCACGACCAGATTGTCACCGATGGTAATCACCTCGGAAATATCATCCTTGTCAGCCCGGAACATCCAGCTGCTCAGTTGTGAGGAATAGTCCAGACCGGGAATGACCGACCGGCGTTCAATGAGCGGGGAGTCGGCAAACTCAAGTTTCCGGGTTTCGGCCTCTTTTTCGAATCCTTCTTCACCGGCCATGAAAGCAAAATCTTCTGCAAACGTCTGAATGGCGCGAACCGTCTTGCCTTGCGGTTTGATCGGACGGAAGACATCGGCCACTCTGATTTCGGTCTGATCCTTGGCGGTCACTAAAATGAGGTGAGCACCAAATTGGGTTTCAACCGGACCCACCAGCGTATTCAGGCGGGCTTTCTGAACAGCCTCTTCGAAAGGTTTAACCATGGCACCTTCACTGAACCAGCCAAGATCGCCACCGTTGGGAGCCGATCCATCCTGAGATTCGGTTCTGGCATACTCAGAAAAAACCGTTTCCAGCGGACGCCGGTCGGCTGCAATCTTCTTCTTCAGGTCGGCCGCCTTTTTCATGGCGTCGGCGATTTCTTCCTTCGAGGTCCCTTTATAAAGAATGTGCCGGGCACGGAATTTTGGCTTCTCGGCCAACCGTTTTTCCTGAACTTTCAGGATGTGGTAACCGTCCGGTTCCTGCAGGGTGGTGACCGTACCGGGAGCGGCATCAAAAAGCACATTGCGGGAGTCGGTCATGTCACCCCGGGATACCCATCCGCTGGTGTACGGTGCATCACTGTAACGGGTCACAAAGGCGCTGTCGTTGGTGTTAATCATGAAGTCACGCTGGATCCGATCCACTTCGGCAGCGATGTTGGCGGAATCCTCGCGGGAAGGAAGCATCTTGAAAACCGTGTAACGGATTTTGCGGGTTTCCTCTTTCTTAAACTCTTCCTTGTTCTTTTCATAAAAGTCTTTGATGTCCGATTCGGTCACCGTGACCAGGCTGTCGGCAATCAGCGCACTGTTGAAAAACAAATAGGAGGCTTCAGCCCGGCTGTTATCGCCAATGACCTTCGCATTGACTTCGGCCGGAGAGATCACGGCAAAAGCCGATACCAGGTTCAGGTAGCGGTCATTCAGGCGCTGAGACCTCAGTGGCTCATCCAGCTGCCGCCAGTTCTCACTGTTTTGCGGATTCCCGATTGCTTCCTGAAGAGCCTGACGGTTAAACATCCCGTTTTCATCGGTGAAATACTGACGGAGAAAAGGAGGAGGGTTATCGCCGGTTACCCAGTCATAAATTTCCTGGGTGGTGACGGTTAATCCCAGATCACGGGTGGCCTGTCTGATCAGAATCAGGTTGACCAGATCGTTCCAGGCCTGATCCTCAATGGCCTGTGTGGTCCCTGCATCCGGGTCTTTACCTTCCCGCTGACGATAATTCGTGGTATAATTGTTTATAGTGGTGCTGTAAAGCTCGCGGTCGATTTTTTCGCCGTTCACTGTACCCAGATCCCCCATCTGGTTGAACAGTGAACCACCGTTGTAACTCATTCCCCATTCGAACACAATCAGGGCAACAAATGCCAGAATCAGGATCCAGATGATTGTCGGCATGGAGGAACGCAGTTTGTTCATTGTGGCCATAAGCCAGAGACTCCTGTTTAAGATGAACCTTAAAAATACGTCAGGACCCGTCTGTTATCAATCCTTTTTACGTAAGTAACCCCAATCTCCTGTTTAGAAGGGTCACTCTGAATTAATGGTTTTCTAACCTGCCGGCCGGTTTTTCACCCGCTGGAAACATTGACTCCCGTTCTGGTGTTCTTTACTTTAGAGTAGAATAAGTCTAAACAAGATAATGATGAATCCAGAATACGAACAGGCTTCAGAGATACTGAAAGCGTATCTGAAAGCCAAGGGCTACCGGTCCACCCGCGAACGGTTCAGGGTGCTCGAGGAAATTTATTCCATCCACGAGCATCTGAATGCAGATGAAATTTACACCCGTCTGCGGGACAAGCAGGTCGATGTAAGCCGGGCCACGGTGTATAACACACTGGAAGTTCTGATGGAATGCAACCTGATCGAAGGTCATCAGTTTGGTCACAACCACATGCATTATGAGCGCAGTTTTGGGTTCAGGCATCATGACCACCTGATCTGCACCGGTTGCGGAACCATTATCGAAGTCAGTATGCCCGAGCTTGAAATGCTTCAGGATGAAATGTGCAACCGGAATTCTTTCCGGCCTGAACGGCATTCCCTGCAGATTTTCGGCAAATGTGCCCAATGCCAGAAAAACAATCCTCAGGAGACGGTGTGATGGGAACCCGCAGCGTCGATCAGTTAATCATTGGTGAATCGGCTGTGATTCACTCCCTCGAGGAAAGTCACCCGAGTTATCTTAAGTTGCTCGATCTGGGTTTCACCCCCGGTCAGGAAATTCAGTTACTGAACCGGTCGCCTTTCCGCGATCCGATTGCCCTGTCACTCAGGGGAACCATTTTTGCCCTCCGACGCAAGGATGCTCTGTGTATAAAGATCTGAACCAGGCCGATCACCGGGTTCATTCCGGTGTTCCGCTGGTCATGCTGGTCGGGCAACCCAATACCGGTAAAACCTCGCTTTTCAATGCACTCACGCATTCTTCCTATCTGACCGCGAATTATCCCGGCTCCACGGTGGATTACAGTGTGGGGGCGTTGCACGGGGGATCAGGTCGTGAGATTCAGGTTCTCGATACCCCGGGCATTTCCAGTCTGACACCCCACTCTCTCGATGAAGCAGTGGCCATTGACTCACTATTTGTTCACCCCGATTTCGGTCAGCCCGATCTGCTGCTCGTCCTTGCCGATGCCACTCAGCTGTCTCGTCAGATTTATCTGGCCCTCCAGTTGAAACAGTCCGGATTCCCATTGATTCTGGTGGTGACCATGTCGGATCTGCTTGCCAGAAAAGGGTTAAAAGCCGATACCGGAAAACTTGAATTGCTGACGGGCGTGCCCGTGGTGGCGGTGAACAGTCTTACGAAACAGGGTCTGAGTGATCTTGTGCGGAAAATTGAAGAAAAGGTGGCACATGAACCGGTGACGGTGACACGGCCTCCCGATCCGACTCCCGATTCTATCCGCGACCTGTTCAAACTGGCAGAGGCATACGAGAAATCGGTTCTGATTCCTGAGGGCGGATCCACACTGGCTGAAGATCTGACGGTCCGCCGCCCCGAACCCGACCAGATGACCGTTCAGCTCGACCGCTGGTTTCTTCACCCGGTGGCCGGACCCGCGATTTTTCTGGCGGCCATGACGCTGCTGTTTGCTTCAATTTTCTGGCTGGCTAGTCCGCTGATGGATGCGGTGGATGCTGGTTTTTCCTGGCTGGCAGATACCACGCCTACCTGGGCCGGAACGGGACTTCTCGCCGACTTTATTGGCAGCGGTCTGATTACCGGAGTCGGTGCGGTCATGGTCTTTGTTCCGCAGATTGTGATCTTGTTTCTGCTGATGACCCTTCTCGAGGATTCGGGATATCTGGCGCGGGGAGCCATGCTGATTGATAAGCCCATGGCTGCCATCGGATTAAACGGCCGGTCCTTTGTACCCCTGCTTTCCGGATTTGCCTGTGCGATTCCCGGTATGATGGCCGCCCGGACCATTCCGAATACCCGCGAGCGGATGATCACCATTCTGATTTTACCGCTGATGAGCTGTTCGGCCCGATTACCGGTCTATGCCCTGCTGATTGCCTTTCTGGTTTCTCCCGATTCACCGCTTCTGGCCGGTCTGATCATGGCGCTCATGTATGTGGGCGGATTGCTTTCGGGTGTGGTGGTCAGTGCGGTGGTGAGCCGGTGGATGAAATCGGGTGAGGACTCTTCTTTTATTCTTGAACTGCCTGCTTACCGCATTCCTCAACTCTGGCTGATTTTAAAAACCACCTGGAACAAAGTGGTCCTGTATCTGAAAAAGGCCGGACTTACCATTCTGATTATTTCCATGGCCATCTGGGCACTGACTGTGTTTCCCAACTGGTCAGAACCCGATGAAGCGGAACGGTTGCATTCGTCCTTTGCAGCCAAAGCCGGACATGTGCTGGAACCGGTAATGGATCCGATCGGGATGGATTGGCGCGTGGGTGTTTCGCTGATCACGGCCTTTGCAGCACGGGAAGTCTTTGTTTCCTCGCTGGCACTTACCCTGAACGTAACCGATCCCGGTGACGAGGAAGGTTTGCAGCAATCCATTCTGAGTACCATGAAATCGGCCACTCACCACCTGACCGGTGAGCCCCTCTTTACCACGGCCGGTGCCATTGCCCTGCTGCTGTACTTCATGATTGCCATGCAGTGCATTTCCACTCTGGCCGTTGCCCGGAAGGAAACCGGCGGCTGGAAAATCCCGCTCCTTCAACTTTCCGTTTACACCATCGGTGCCTACGTTCTCGCTGTCGGCACCTACCAGATTCTGAAACTGGTGGGGGTATAGGATTTAAACGCAAGGACGCAAAGAGGTCGCTATAGGCGCTAACATTCTTGTATTGAAAACAAAAAAATCTTAGCGTTCTTGGTTATTTACCCTTTGTGTGCTTTGCGGTGAAATGCATTTAAACGCAAGGACAGCTAAGAATTCGCTAAGTACGCAGAGGTTTTTGAATTTAAACCATAAAAACGTTGCGTTCTCCTGTATTTACCCTTTGCGTCATTGCGTTGAAACGTATTTAAATACTATTCGGTAGGCAAGGCTCCGGGGTCCAGGGCAGCCAGGTCGTCACCGAGGCTGTCGGTGAGGTCACCGAAGAAATCAATTCCCGAGTCATCCTTGAAGTTTTTCACGTCGGGTTCTGCTTTGGGTTTGGCTGCACCGCGGACAATACCGAGCTTCTGAATGAGTCCGTTCCACAGGGTGGTGAAGGATTCGGTTTTTTCGATGGTTTCAAGTGTCATGACCGCATCACCGAGGGCAATTTCCCGAAGAATATCAATGACTTCGAGTGAGCCGAGAATATCCTCCTTGTGGGCACGGATCCATTTGAAATCAGCTTTGGGATCTTCAAGTACATCGGCAACCAGTTCGGCTGCTTCCTTCAGTTGGCGGTGTGAATTGATGTTGATAGAGCTTTCAGTCATGCGGAAAGCGCGCGCCATTTCCACACGGATGGGTTCGTTGTCCTCCTTGATGAGGGTTTGCAGAAATCCGCGGACGGCCTTGACCACTCCGGGAATTTCATCGCGCAGAAACTGATCCATGAACTGATTGCGGATGTCATCGAGCGATTCGGCGCGTTTATCCAACTCGGAAAGCTGGGTGAGGATATTGGTTTCCGAGGCGCTGTGCACCAGCATGTCTGTGTTGAAATCGAGATCCTGATACATGACGTTCCAGACCTCGCGTGCTTTTTCCACTCCCGATTCACGCAGGGTGACCACGGTATTGGTAAAGGCTTCCTTCCAGACCGCATACAGAAAATCCTCGAAGAAAACCTGCTCACCGGTCCGCTTGATGGCCTTTTCATCGAACAGCTGCAGGTATGTCTGGAAAATCGGGAAATCGGGCAACCGTTCGGTGGAATTGTTGGCAATGGTCAGCAGAGAGCGTGAGGTATCGAAGATGGTTCCGGTGACCAGGGTTTGTTCCAGTTCGATCAGTTCGGAAGCCGGAGTTCTGCCAAGCAGCCGCATCCAGGAATCGGGGAATTCGAGTAACCGTTGGATTCTGGACTTGTTGGTATCGCCAGCGGGGATACTGGTCTGGCGTTTTTCCCGGTCAACCAGTTCGGCATAGGTTTTATACGGTGCCAGAAGCAGCGTTTCTGGTTTCAGTCCCCAGCGGTTGGCGATGTCCTGAAGAAACTGAGCCTTTGAGGCTTCGAGCTGAGTGTGTCTGAGCAGGACATATTGGGCAATGACCCGTTTATCCGGAGCCTGTTCCTTTCTTATGGAATCGGAGGGAACCGGGTAAGTCTGGTAATGCACCATGACGGCGGCCAGGTCGCCAATGAATCCGGAATACTCGCAATACGTGGCAAAATCCTGCTTTTCGGCAATGGGCGAACTTCCGGTAGGGGCAGTGGCTCCCAGATCGGACAGAATGGAAAAAAACCGGGTCTTCACCTTATTGATTTCTTCCCAGATCATTTGCTGCATACTGAGCGGATCGAAATAGTCGGCCGGAATGGAATCAGAATCCAGATTCATCAGCTGAAGAAACCGGGTGGCAGGCAGGGAGAAGGCATCCACCGAAATCTGATGGACGGAGCGGCGGAGCCAATCAACCGAGGCCTTTTCGAATTCCTGCTGAATGTCCTGTATTTGTAAACCGCCCGAGTCAGGACTCTTTTTCATCGGTGCCTCTCACATGAAGTTTCATCAGATCAATCCGGTTTCGTGTGGCTTTGATAATATCGAACGTGTAGGGGCCCACCACTACTTTTTCGCGGGCGGCCGGGATTCTGCCAAGATGATGGACCACAAATCCGGCCAGGGTATCGTAATCGCCTTCTTCGATGGCGGGTTCAATTTTTTCGTTCATGTCCTCGACCGTGACCCGGCCTGAGACGAGAAAGCTGCCCTGACCGATCGACCGGAGGATCATGTCTTCCCGGTCGTATTCATCCTGAATATCACCCACCAATTCTTCGAGCAGGTCCTCCATGGTCAGCAAACCGGCAGTTCCGCCATATTCATCGATCACAATGGCCACCGAGGTTCCCTTCTGCTGAAATTCTCTGAGCAGTTCGGAGGATTTTTTAAAAGTGGGAACGTACTGAACCGGACGGATGATGTCACTGAGACTGGCTGGTGACCGGAACAAATCACGGGCATGGACAATCCCCACAATGTTATCAACCGAGCCATCAAAGACGGGAATTCGGCTGTAGCCGGTTTCTCTGAAAAAGTCAATGCATTCGGGCATGGTGGTCTGAATGTCCAGCGCCGAGATGTCGGTACGGGGTATCATGATTTCGCCAACCCGCTGCTGCTTCATTTCAAAGACATTTTCAATCAATTCGGACTCATCCGGATCGATGGTGCCTGTTTTCCGGCCTTCTGCCAGAATGTCTTCGACATCATGCACACTGAAAGCCTGACTGAGCGAGGCCTGTCTGACACCAGCCAGCCGGACCACCAGCAGAGAGCCGAGTCGGGAGAGGGAAATCAGCGGAAAAAGCAAAAAGTAACAGGCCTTCAGAAAAAAGACCAGCCGGATCACCAGCAGGTCGGCCAGCTGCCTGAAAAGGATCTTTGGAATGATTTCACCCAGATAGAGCAAAACCAGGGTGGAAACGATGGTCTGTACTGCCAGATTAGTAATTCCGAAGGTGCTGGTCAGCAGCAGGGTCATCACGGTGGCATAAATGACGTTGACGAAATTGTTTCCGACCAGTGTGGTGGTCAGGAAAATCTCGGGTTTGCTCATCATGGCAGAAGCCAGTGCGGCCCCGGTCTTCCCCTGGCGTCGCTTGACTTCGACCTTCAGGCGGTTGGCCGTGATGAACGCAATTTCGGATCCGGAAAACAGGGCGCTCAGTAACAACAGAGCACCCAGAAGTATGAGATAACCTGGTTCCGTCATTGGTGGCTGAATACGGCTGGGCGTTTATCGAGGAAAGCCCGGGTGCCTTCCTTGGCATCGGCAGTGGAAACCACCAATCCGAAAAGGCTGGCTTCCTTCTGAAGGCCATCCCGGAGCGGGAGATCGTCCGAATTGACGGCATCAATGGCATAGCGAACGGCCACCAGGCTCTTTGAACAGATTTTTCCAAGCAGGAGTCTGGCTTCTTTCATGAGTTCAGAAGCCGGATAAATATGATTGATCAGTCCGATCCGGTGGGCTTCCTGTGCATCGATCAGATCACCGGTGAGGATGAGTTCCATGGCGCGGCCTTTTCCGATCAGGCGGGTCAGCCGCTGCGTTCCCCCATATCCGGGAATGACGCCCAGATTGACTTCGGGCTGCCCGAAACGGGCTGTTTCGGAAGCAATGCGTAAAGTACAGGCCATGGCGAGTTCGCATCCGCCACCCAGCGCGAATCCGTTGACTGCTGCCACGACGGGTTTTCCAAGGTTTTCAATCTGATTAAACACGGCCTGGCCACTGTCTGCAAAAGCTTTGCCTGCAGAGGCTGTCAGCTGATGGATTTCGGTGATATCGGCGCCCGCCACAAAGGCTTTGCTTCCAGCTCCTGTGATGATGACCCCATGAATGTCATCATGACCGCGGATATCATCCAGAACCGCCTTCAGATCGCGGAAGACCTGCTGATTGAGGGCATTCAGTTTGTCGGGACGGTTGATGGTTACCGTGGCAATGCGGGAGTCGACCCCGTATAGAATGGTCTCAAATTTCATGGCTTGGTTCCTTTCGTGAGGGGGGTCCAGGTCCAGTCGGCAACAAACACGTTGGTGCTGTTTCCGCCGCCATTGTTGCGGTTCGAGGAAAAAATCAACTTTTTGCCATCACGGGTAAACATGGGAAAGCCATCGAAACCGGGACTGAAGGTGATTCGTCTGATCTCACCGGATCCATCGGCACGGACCATGAACAGGTCGAAGTTCCGTTTCTTTACCGGGTCGGCCATGTTCGAGGAGAAAATCACCCACTGATCATCCGGGGAAAAGAAGGGTGCAAAACTGGCCATGCCGGTGTTGGTGAGTTTCTTTTTTCCTGTGCCATCGGCATTCATGATCCAGATTTCGAAATTCATCGGTCTGATGATGTTTTCGCTGAGCAGTTGCCGGTAGTCGCTCTTTTCCTGTTCGGTCTGGGGATGGTAGGCCCGGTAGATTATTCGGGTGCCGTCGTGGCTGAAGAACGGTCCGCCATCATACCCCAGTTCACTGGTAAGGCGTTTTACATCCGATCCATCCGATTTCATGGTGTAGATATCAAGATCACCATCACGCATCGAGGTGAAGACGATCGTCTTGCCATCGACACTGACGGTGGCCTCGGCATCATATCCCGGGGTGGTGGTCAGCGGGCGGATGTCGTTTCCGTTTTCATCGGCCAGATAAATATCAAAAGAAGGATAGATTGGCCAGACGTAACCCTTGCGGAAATCGGGAGGAGGAGGACAGTCTGAACCGGCGGACCGGGTTGAACTGTATAAAATGGTGTTGGTTCCCGGTATGAAGTAGGAACAGGTGGTCTTCCCGCCGCCTTTTGAAACCTTCTTCAGTCCGGATCCATCGAGATTCATGATAAAAATCTGATCGCATGGGGTTGAATCATTCGCTGACTGGAAAATCAGGCGCTCGTTTGCTGCATCAAGATAGGCCTCGGCATTTTCTCCCGAGAAAGTCAGTTGCCGGATGGCAGTAAAGTGGTCCTCGCCGGGAACAATCAGGGAATCGGATTGGGCCGATCCGGCAGAAGGCAGGCAGGCGAGCAGAAAACCAGTAAACAAACCAGTAAGACCGTAATTCATAAAACAAAATCTCGATTAAGTGGTTTAAAATTAATAAGTTAATAAAATTAATCGTTTTATAATAATGAATGCAACCACTCAAAGCAGAGCTGTGGAACTCACCACACGCCTGCACACAACCGGGCAGACCGTTCTGAAAATCATCGGGGAGGTGGTGGTGACAGGGTCTCCTGTGCTGATTCACCGGACGCGAACCACCAGCCGCCGGTTACAGAGTCAGCTGCATCTGCTGTCGGTTCTCAGCGGGCACCCCGACTGTAAAAAGGCCATCCGTCAATTGTCTGATCTTTTGAAACAACCCGGAAAGATCAGGGACCTGCAGGTCCAGGAACTGGTCTTCAGAGGGCTCTCTGCATCGGTTCCGTCTGCAGCCCCTCTGGCTGATTACCTGAAAGCCTGCGGAGACCGGGCCTTCAGCCGCTGGCTTAAAGAGGACCCGGTAAAAAAGGCCGGTAAACTGATCACCGGGACCATCCTGCATCTGACCGCCGGAAGCAGAACGGAAGAAAAGCTGACCGATATCCGTCTGGCCGGAATGGTCAATCAAATCTGCCGGTCGGTATCCCACGACCTGAACACGCTGGACAGCAAAAACGTGGAAGCCCTCCACCGTTTCCGTCTGAAGGTGAAGCGATACCGGTATCAGTTTGAAGCCCTGACATTGATTTTTCCCGTTCCTTCCGACCTGACAGATCGTCTGAAGCACTGGCAAAGCGGCTTGGGGCAGTTGCAGGATGCAGAGGTTTCACTTGCGATGCTCCGGGAGCATGGGTTGTCGGCCGGACTGTCAGCCGCAGAGATCCGAGAGTTGCACGGGGTCCTTTATAATCATTTCACCGATCTGAAAAACGTGGTGGCGGCAGAAGTGGAAAACGGGCTGTCCCGGGCAGGTTAACTCAGATCAGGTCGGAAAGGCTTCCGTAATCGGGATCGAAAAGCCGTCGGTAGGTCCGGATGGCAAAACGGTCGGTCATTCCGGCCAGATAGTCGCAGATCAGGCGGGAGCGATCGGTTTCTGATCCGGCACGATCGAGACCTTCCCTTAGAGACACCGGCAGAATGCCGTATTTTCCATTCACCGCCTGCTCAGAAAAGGCATTAAACAATTCCCGGAGCACGCGGTCTCCCTTGAATTCGAATTGCTGCAGCTGCGGTGTGCGGAAAACCAAAGCCACAGCCAGCTTCTTGTACAGCCGCGACTCTGCCTGTGCTTCTTCATCGATATGGAGCATGAATCGGTACCGGTTTGAATCGGGAGCATGTGCATGGGTGACCGGGTCGAGGCGGGTGGCCTGCAGAAACCGACCAATCTTTCGGCTGAACTGCCGGTGAATGTCTTCGGACCCGATCAGCCGGAGCAGGTCCTGGATCCAGTCGTGCTCCCGTGGAGTGAGTGAACGGCTACCCGCCCACTTTTCTACACGATGGTGCGTAATAAATCCGGCATGAGCACCATCAATGATATCGTTGACCGAGTAGGCCGTGTCATCGGCCCAATCCATGATCTGGCATTCAATGCTTTTCAGTTCATTCCAGTCGGCTGGTGATCGTTTGGCAGTGTCCCCGGCAAACACCCATTCTCTCACGGGAAGCTGACTGTCGTACAGGAAATGATTTTCGGGGGGCTGAGGCCATTCGCTGAAGGTGGCCTTGTATTTCATCACGCCATCTGTGAACGCCCGTGTAGGTTGCAGTCCCTTCCGGCCGGTCTCATCCTGATAGATGGTGTCTGTCAGCAGCCGCAGGGTCTGTGCATTTCCTTCGAATCCGCCCTGATTGATCATGAGTGTATGAAGGGTCCGCTCTCCTGCGTGTCCGAAGGGAGGATGTCCGAGATCGTGAGCCAGACAGATGGCCTCGACCAATGCGGCATCCAGATAAAAATGGGCTGACAGGTGAGGAGACGTCTGATTCAGGAAGGCGGTGATGGATCGCCCGATCTGGGCCACTTCGATGGAGTGAGTAAGCCGGGACCGGTAGAAGTCATATTCGCCGGCAAAAAACACCTGGGTCTTGGCCTGCAGTCGACGAAAAGCCGAGGTGTGAATCAGGCGGTCGCGGTCCATTTCAAAAGGAGTGCGGTAATCAGCCTTCCGTTCACCACCGGGGGTATTGGTATCGAAATCGGAATAAAAACCGTTTTGAGTCATCGCGGCCACATTTTTCCGATGGAAAGGCTCAGATGAAAGGCATGAAAGGTTTTGTGAACCCGGTCGACGAGGCGGACCCGGTCGTTGGCATCAGGCGGGTCATCGGGTAACCGGTATCGGGTTGGGACGCGTAGCAGGGTGACCCCATCGGGGAGATAATTGAAGGTATACCGGAAAGCCAGACCCTGAATCAGGCCGAAGTTGCTGCCAAAGTCGGCGCCGAATCCAACCGATCCTGTCACGCCCCAGATGGCTTTTCCATCTCCCAGACCTGAAAAAAAATCATCTGTAGTGGGAAACACATATCCCATCAGAGGTCCTGCCCCGGCCGACAGGAAAGGACGAAAATTATCCTGGATGGAAGCGCGGAATAACCGGTAGTGAAGTACATTCTGAAATGGAATCAGCAGCAGGGAATTGATTTTGTTCCGGGTGTAAACCTGATCCGTCCAATAATCATACTCTTCGACCTCCCGGTCATCTTTTCCGGGTGAAATGTCCGATTCGAACTGGTAAGCCCAGTCCTCGCTGATCTGATGACGATACAAACCCCCGATGCCGAATCCGTATGAAGTGATCAGAATCCGGAAGGCGCCGCCATCGGGATAATTCATCAATGATCGGGTTACCGGTGGTTGATAAACTGGTTGTGCCAGGGTGTTGGAAACCGCCAGCAGGAATGAAAGGAGAATCAGCGGTATTTTCATTATTAAACTCCGTTTCCATCGGTCAGTGGGTCGGCCGGATTTCCATCCGTTGGTTTCAGCCGTCGGTTAATAAACCGGACAATGCGGTCAATTGTGCCCGGGTCGGTGAGAAGACTGGTGTGAGTGGCTTCCGGTTCGATAACCGGACCGTAGGCAATCCCCTCGGGGAAGGCGGCCTTCAGTTCATACTGCATGTCGGGTGGGACCCGGGTATCGAGTCCGGCGCCGATCAGAAGCGTCGGGACTGTTGAGTTCCGGACCCAGAAAGCAGGGGCAAGATCATCATAGGAATGGCCCAGATATCGCCGGATGAGCGCCAGAATCACTTTTCCAACCGGAATCATTGGTACACCGGCCCGCCGGATATCCATCTCGAAAATCCGGTCAGAACGGGAAAAAGCACAGATGGGAACCGCGGCAGATACTCCTGGAACCCGAACAGAGGCAATCAGCAGGGCAGCGCCACCGAGAGAATGCCCGGTCATGGCAATAGGGTTTCCCGGAAACCGTAAACGCAGCCAGTGGATCGTGTTTTCGAGGTCCTCGGTGTATTTGAGAACCGACATGGGGGGATCGAGATCGCATTCGCCATGGTTTCTCGCATTGATGGCAAAAACCTGATAGCCCTCTTTCCACAACCGGTAACTGATCGGCCAGAGAAAGGTGGCATTGCGGGTCCAGCCGTGAGCCACAATCACAATGGGAGCTGATGGGTCGGCGGGTTGAAGCAACATCCAGCCCCGGATGATTTTTGAGTGACCCGTGGGAATATGCCAGGTCTCATAGGGGACCTGGTTAAGGTCTGGCATGGGCTGATTCGGTTCCAGTTCAATCTGGAATGCATCGAGAAACTTTTTCCAGGCCCAGGTCAGCCAGGCAAGAAAAAGAAGGAGGAGACCGCTGACCAGAATCAGAATTGTCATCAGAACCCGATCTTTTTCTTTTTCGGTTTCTCTTCAGGTTTCACCGTTCCGGCCTCGGTATGAACGGTACAGGTTTCGGTGGGTGCATTCAGTTTGGTGAATACTTCCTGATAAGGTTCCGGGCAGAAGGAGCCGGCGATCTTCTTCGATTCACTGCAGACCATCATTTCATAAATACCATTCGGCTTTCTGAAGGTGCTTGAAGGCATGCCGATGTCGCGGTTGTCATATACATCCTTCATGAATTTGGCCCAGATGGGCATGGCCGCACGTGCACCCTGACCGTGTTCCATGGTCTGGAAGTGAATCCGGCGGTCTGAAAATCCGACCCAGACACCTGCCACAAGATCACTGGTATATCCAACAAACCACGCATCGCCATGATCATTGGTGGTTCCGGTTTTCCCGCCGGCCGGCTGAAAAAATCCGAACCGGGCTCTGATTCCTGCCCCGGTTCCCCGGTTGATCACGGTTTGAAGCATGTTGTTCACGATATAAGCGGTTTCCTTTGAAAACACTTCCTGATTCTGAGGTGAATTTTCAAGCAGGATATTTCCATTGATGTCTTCTACCCTCATCACCATGAGTGGTTCGGCGTGCAATCCTTCGTTGGGGAACGTGCTGTATGCCGAGGTCAGTTCCATAACGGTAACTTCACTGGACCCCAGTGCAATGGAGTTAACCGCCCACAATTTACTGGTGATTCCCATCCGTCGGGCCACCTGAACCACTTCGGAAGGTTTGGCGATATCGAGCACCAGCCGGATGGTGATCAGGTTCAGTGATTTCCGCAGTGCTTCCCGGAGTGTGGTCATTCCGCCGAACTCACCTTCTGAGTTTTTAGGTGTCCACCACCCCCCCTTGACGGTTTCATCTTCGATGGTGATCGGCTGATTCAGCACTTCATAAGTAGGCGGATATCCTTTGTCGATCACAACCGAGTAAATAATGGGTTTAAAGGAGGAGCCGGGTTGTCGCCGGGCAAGGGCCACATGGTCAAATTTCACCGTGTTAAAATCCCGACCACCCACGTAAGCTTTTACCATGCCGGTTCGCGGATCCATCACCACAAATCCAGCCTGAAGAACCGACTTGGCTGCCTTCAGACTATCGATAAATGCTTTGTTTTTCTTCAGCCGGTTCATGACCCGCGTGGTGTCTTCGCCCCGTATCTGGGTGGCATTCATGTAGGGGGTGGTTTCCTTGATCAGAACCCTCATGAGATCATCTTCCCAAACCATGGTCTGATTAAAGTGCACCTGAATACTATCGAGATGACCTTTCACCACCTGATCGGCAATGGTTTGCATGCGGGTATCAATGGTGGTGAAGACAGACAGTCCGTCATTATACAGATTGAATCCGCGTCCTTCCCCTTCATTCTGCAGGTACTGTCGCACCTGTTCGGTAAAATAGGGCGCCTGCCCGAGATCGGTGATGGGTCTGAAATCGGTCAACGTGGGTTCTGTTTTCAGCTTCCGGTAGTCGTCTGCTGTCAGGTAACCTGCATCGACCATGTTGAGAAGAATCAGGTTGCGGCGTTCCTGTGATTTTTCCGGGCGGTTCACCGGATTGAAGGTATTCGGTGCCGGCAGGGCTCCGATGAGGGCTGCGGCTTCAAGGACAGTCAGATCGCGGGCGTTTTTGTTAAAATAGGTCTGTGCGGCGGCCTGAATGCCATAAGCCCCCGAACCGAAATACACCTGATTCAGGTACATTTCGAGAATTTCATTTTTTGTGTAAGTGACTTCGATGTGGATGGCTGTGTACAATTCCCTGATTTTCCGGGTGATGGTTTGTTCCTGACTTTTCAGGAAAAGGGTGCGGGAAAGCTGTTGGGTGATGGTGCTGGCCCCTTCGCTGAACGAAAGGGTTGACAGGTTCACGTACATGGCTTTGAAAAACCGGACCACATCGAATCCCCAGTGATCATAGAACCGGCGATCTTCAGAGGCAAGCAGGGCATTAACGACATGCGGCGACATTTCGGCCAGGGTGATCCGCCGCCGGTTGGTGTTGAAAAACCGGTGAATCACCTCGCCATCATACGAGTACACATTCGTAGCCAGTTCCTGTCGGGGATTTTCCAGTTCTTCGAGACTGGGCAGATCGGTCAGAGAAAAACTGAGCAACAGAACAATAGGAACCACAATCAGCAGGGATACAATGATCAGAACCCGCCGGAACCACAGTTCCCATTCCCTGAATTTCTGAACCTTCCGACGGTAATCGGGGTCATTAAAGTACCGGTCTTTATCGAGGCCGTGCTGATCGTGTTCTTGTTCTGCCATGATACTTTTATAAATGGGTTAAAGCTGTGTTGATGCCAGTATGGTTCCGTTGGTCTGGCGCAGGGTGAACTGTCCGTCTGAAAGCACCCCGTAACTCCGGTGCCAGAGCCATTCACCGAGGTTGATGTAATGGCCACGCGGTTCCCCAAGTTTCAGAATTTTGGGGACATGCCGGTGCCCGCAGATAAACAGGTCATACGGATCGGCTTTCAGTCGCTCTCTGGCATGAATAATCAGCCGTTCCTGATCGCCGTAATCGGTCGTATCCTCGGTCAGATGCCGTGACGTTCCGCTGGCCCACCGGGCAAGACCGATTCCCCAGTTCGGGTGGAGTTTCAGATACATCCATTGCGCCCAACCCCGGGTCAGCAGCCATTTCAGGGCTTTGTATCCATGGTCTCCCGGACCTAACCCGTCTCCATGTGCAATTTCAACCAGTTTCCCGCCGATGGTCAGACGTAAAGGATCGTACCGGGTTTCAATTCCCAGTTCATTGGTGAAGTAGGTTCCCAGCCAGAAATCGTGATTTCCTGAAAAATACACCACCGGATAACCGGCATCGGTCATCCGGGCCAGTTGTCCGAAAAAGCGGGTGTATCCGCGGGGAACCACTTCCTTATACTCGAACCAGTAATCGAAAATGTCACCAACCAGAAAAACGGCATCGGTGTGGTGAAAGGCCCACTCCAATGTCTGTATCAGTTCCTGCTGCTTCGATTTTTCCACCCCGGGCGATTGAATGCCCAGATGAACGTCCGAAATAAACGTGGCCGACTTCAGCGGGCGGGTGCTGACCGGAATCACAGGTTGACCCATCATTGAAGCACCGGTGACAGCCGCAGTTGCAGGTACCAGGTCTCGTTATCGGGAACTCCCGGCGAGACCGCATAGGCGTATCCGGTGTTAAACCGAATACCCCCTTCGCCAAAACCAAGTTCGCCACCCACCGAATAAACCAGATCACTGTCAATCCGGGCCAGATCCGTGAAACCGCCAATGGTTAACAGATTTACCGGCAGCACCAGCAGACGCAGAGGAGTCCGCTCGGCCAGCAGCAGATTGAGAGCCGTGCTTCCCCAGATCATCTGCCGTCCGGTGATATCCCTTGACAGACCCCGGATCACCCGTGTCAGACCGTAGTCGCGCGGAACATCCCATTGGTAAAACCGGTCGGTTCCCACCTGGAACCCCGCCAGCGCTTTGCCGGAAAGGGAGACATAACTCCAGTCGGTTTTAAGTCCAAGCCGTTCCCATCCCAGCGGAATTCCGCCACCCAGGTTGAGGGCGGAAGCCGTGAGATCCCCGGACCCAACCGATTGAAATACATTGGCCCCGGTATAGAAAGTCCAGTTTGAAAGCGCACCAGACCAGAGGGTTGGGCGTGACCATGCCACCAACAGACCAGCTTCGGGACCCTGAAGAGTGGTGGAGGAGGGAAGTCCGGTTCCGCGTGGCCAGGTTCGCTGATGGTAGTAATAGGAAAGCGAGGGTGTCACCGACCAGCGGCTGCTTCCGCCGGGATAAAAGGATTTTGAAATGGCGAACTGCCCAATGGTCTGATCCGATTCCAGGTAAGACGATCCCTGATAGGCAAAAACCGAAGGTCCGTTATAAACAGATGTGGTAAACATCAGATCCCATGCCCGGACCATCCAGAAAGCCGCCAAAACCGATTGGGAAGGGTCTTCAACGGCCACATCACCTGCGAACATCAGAACCTGCCGCTGAAGGGGCTCGATCCAGAGTGTGAAACCGGAAATCAGCCATCCGCGCTGATCTTTCAGCGGAAGAGCGAAGGACATCAGGTTTTCAGATCTGAGATGCGGAAACGCCAGTCGTTCCCGGTTGGGAGAAGGAAAGGTGGTGTCGGGAAGGATTTTGACTTCACCGAATTCCGGATTCCGTTCGGTCCAGGTGCGGTAACGGGCTGGTGGAACGGCCGGCGCAAATGATGTGACGGCCGGAGAGAACAGGCTGTCTGGCTTCATCCAGTGAAACAGCGGTTTTCCGCCAGTCTGAAGAGACCGGAGTAAAACGCCATTGTCTGGATGATACCCGATGGTGAAGGTTTCAGCAAGATCCGGTGAGTGAACAAAGGTGCCGGTTTTACGGTTCAGCAAGGTGGCTTGCGGAACTTCACTTCCATACCGGGTGAGCACAAGCAGACTGTCATTCAGGGAGATGGGAAGCCGGTCATCCACCCGATCATTGGTAACCGGGGTCAGACCGGTTCTGGCTGACCAGGAAAACACATCACGGTCGCCGTTGGATTGCTGTACCTCGGCGAGAAGAAACCCAGGTCTGAAATCGGGGAATAACCGTCCGACTGGCATCGGGGTGGTCAGAAGTGTATCGGAAAGTCCGCCGGAAACAGGGAAGGCGATCAATCGGCTCACCTGACCGGTTTGTTCCACCAGAATCAGGGTGGAATCGGTCATCAGGCCATTGGTGGCCCTGATTCCGCTGACCGGTGTGGAAAGCACCGATCCATCACGGTTGCTGATTTTCCAGGTCATGGAAAGACCATCCTGATCCAGATCGGTGAAACGGTAAGGCTCGCCCCAGGCCAGCCATTTCTGGTCGGGTGAAAGCAGAACATCGGTCGAAATGGTGTTGGAATGTGTCCGGATGATTTCAGATTTCTTCTGTTTCCATCCGATTTCGCGAAGGGTGCCGTAGAGGTGATTCCGGTCCAGACGGGCTACCTGCAGATACAGTGAGTCGGCGGGTGACAGCGGCACAACCTGATTCACCTGAAAGCCGGCAATCGGGACCTTCACGCCGGGTTTTCTTACCGGCCATTCTGAAAAACGCCCACCGTAGTACAAAACCAGATGTTTGTGAAAGTCGGGAAACAAGTCTGCCACCGACTTTCCGTACACCGATTTAAAAGCGGCATTAAAATCATACACCCAACCGTCGGCCTCATGATTCATGAGTCTGATCAGGGAAGAATCACCATACTGATCGGCCAGATAGCGGACAAGGGCATGTCCGCCGGCATACAGCAGCCGTCCATCTTCGAGGGAATTGATTGACGCGAGGGAAAAACGTCCTTCCAGAACCGCATTTTTCAGGTAAAGATCTCCCCGGTAGGTATTCCAGTACTCTGAGTAATACTGCGCGGTTCCTTCAAGAAACCATCGGGGAACATCGAGAACCAGTCCGGCCCCGAGCCATGGGGACAATTTGCGCTCAAAAGCCCTGAACGTGACATGATGGACCAATTCATGGGTGAGCACCTGATGGTACCAGTTGACTGTCCCGGTCCAGAAAGGTACATAGGCCGAGGCAGTTGCATAGATAACCACCGTATTCGAGATGGCATACCCATTCGATACATCGGGTGCATCGGTGAGAATGATACGGGTGGGTTTACCGGTAAACCGGTCTGAAGTCACCCCTGTCATAGCGGCAATTTCAGGGATGGAAAGCTCGGCGATTTTGAGCAGGGAATCGGCAATGGTTTCAAATCCGGAAGGGTATTCGACGGTTGCATATTTCCCTGAAATAACCATCCAGGACCGTTGAGCGCCGGAAGTGGCCGGAATCAACATCAGACCACAAAAAATGAGTGAAAAAAGCGGTTTTAGCATGAAGCGGAAAATGGGTAAATTTCCGGCCGATGGCAAATCAGGCGGGTGGGTGTGTTTGGATAGCATGGCGGATCGGGATTATTGAGAATGGGTTTTATCTTCGGGCCATGTCAATCAGAAACCTCTTTGCCGGAGCGAACCGGCTGGAAATCAAAGAAATCATGCATCTGGCCTGGCCGGTGGTGGTCAGTCAGGTCGGACATATTCTTTTTGCCTTTTTCGATACCATTATGATCGGTCCGCTGGGGCAGGAGTATCTCGCTGCTGCCAGCGTGGCCAACGGGGTGTTTTTCCTGATCATGGTCTTCGGTCTTGGACTCACCTTCGTTCTGTCCCCGCTGACGAGTGAAAAATTGGGGGCGAGACAACCCGGACGGGCACCCGTTGTTCTCACGGCTGGTTTTTATGTGGCCATTCCGGCATCGATGCTGTCGTTTGCGGTTATCTGGGGATTGGCTGATCTGTTTGCGTGGATGAACCTTCCGGCTGAAGTGGTGCCGCTGGCCGCCAGCTATCTGAAAATTCTCGCCTGGTCGGTGATTCCGCTTTACCTGTTTCAGATCGTCCGGCAGTATGTCGACGGGCTTGGCTTTACCCGTCCTTCCATGATTGTGACCTGGATCGGCTTGGTGTTAAATATCGTGGCCAATTATGCCCTGATTTACGGTGCGTGGGGATTTCCGGCCCTGAAACTGGATGGGGCCGGCTGGGCCACATTCCTCTCCCGGGTGGTGATGGCGCTTCTCATGGTTGCCACACTCCCGCTGCTGCCCTCGCTTCGCGCCTATCTTCCGCTGATCAGACACTGGGTGCCTTCCCGGGAGGTTATGCGGAAAATTCTGTCCGTCGGTTTGCCAAGTGGTGCTCAGTACTTTTTCGAAGTGGCTGCCTTTACGTTTGCATCCATCATGTGCGGATGGATCGGGACTGCGGCCATGGCCTCACACCAGGTGGCGATTAACCTGGCCTCCATGACCTACATGGTTGCCACCGGATTTTCAGCCGCCGGTTCGATTCGGGTGGGTTATTACCTGGGACGGAATGACCGTGCCATGCAGCGGATTGCCGGATTCCAGGTTCTGGTTTTCACCGGATTGATGATGGCGGGATTTGGACTCCTTTTCATCTTGCTGCATCCCTGGCTTCCCATGATGTACACCCCCGATCAGGCGGTGATTCATACGGCCTCCATGCTGCTGCTGATTGCTGCCGTGTTTCAGATATCCGATGGAGTGCAGGCGGTCGGACTTGGGATTTTGCGTGCCGTTCAGGACTCGGCGGTTCCCACTGCCATTACCATTCTGGCGTATTGGGTAATCGGAATCCCCGTGGGAGCCATTACCGCCTTCTGGCTGGACTGGGGAGTCTATGGTCTCTGGGCCGGATTGTCACTCGGACTTGCCATGTCGGCAATTCTGCTTTCCTGGCGTTTCCACCGGCTGACCCGGTAACTCACTTTTTTGTGAGTGGGGTCATCCGGAGTTGCTGAGATCGGATTATCAGTCCTTCCGATTATTTTTGCCCCATGGAACCAGTCTTATTACTCTTTGGCCATCCGGCCTATGAAAAATCACGAATCAACCAGAAACTGATCCGTGCGGCCAGTCAGATTGATGGAATTCACCTGCATGACCTGTACGAGTGCTATCCCGATTATAACATTGACGTTCAGGCCGAACAAGCACGTCTGACCGGGTACAACCGCATCATTCTTCAGCATCCGTTTTATTGGTACAACTGTCCGCCGCTGGTCAAGCAATGGATCGATCTGGTGCTCGAACATGGCTGGGCATACGGATCGAAGGGAACTGCACTGGCAGGAAAATCGATCCTGCAGATTGTCACCACCGGCGGCCCGGCCATGGCTTACCAAAGAAGCGGATTTAACCGGTTCTCCCTTCGTGATTTTCTGTCTCCCTTCGATCAGACATTTTATCTCTGCGGCATGCATTATCTGCCCCCGCTGGCCATTCAGGGCGCACATCGTATCCAACCGGAGGAGCTGGATTCGGAAATTAAACGTTACATCCGGTTGCTGGAAGCCTTCCGGGATGGAGACTATTCCAACCAGACTGCAGAAGGAATCGAACTGGCCTCAGAGTGGCCGGTTCTGAAGGAGGTGCGCTGATGGATTCGTTTTTCTTTCAGGCGTTTATCTATCTGGCAGCGGCTGTTCTGTCGGTACCCATTGCCCACCGTCTGGGTCTGGGCTCGGTTCTGGGTTATCTCATTGCCGGAATGATCATTGGACCCTCGGTCCTGTCACTGGTGGGCGGAGATGGGCATGATGTGATGCATGTGGCCGAGTTCGGTGTGGTCATGATGCTGTTTATCATTGGTCTGGAACTCGAACCGCGGCTTTTGTGGAGAATGCGCGCTTCCATTGCCGGTCTGGGTGGTTTGCAGGTTCTGGTCACCATGCTGGTTGTGGCAGCCGGATGCATACTGCTCGGTCTGGACTGGAAACCGGCACTTGCCATCGGGATGACGCTGGCCATGTCCTCAACAGCGATTGTTCTGCAGACCATGAATGAAAAGGGGCTGATGAAAACGGCCGCGGGTCAGAGCAGTTTTTCCGTCCTGCTGTTTCAGGATATTGCCGTCATTCCCATTCTCGCCGTTTTTCCGCTTCTGGCAACGGGTGAACCGGCCGGAGCGGGTCATTCCAGCCTCATTGCCCATTGGCCGGCCTGGTTGCAAACGCTTACTGTAATCGGAGCCGTGTCTGTGATCGTACTCGGAGGCCGGTTTCTGGTTCAGCCCGCCTTCAGGTTTATTGCAAAGACCCGGTTGCAGGAGCTCTTCACAGCATCAGCTCTTTTTCTGGTGATTGCCATCGCCATGCTCATGAGTCTGGTGGGCCTCAGTCCGGCACTCGGGACCTTTCTGGCGGGAGTGGTGCTGGCAACCAGCGAATACCGCCATGAACTCATCAGCGATCTGGAACCCTTCAAAGGGTTGTTGCTGGGTCTGTTTTTCATTTCGGTGGGTGCCTCCATCGACTTTGAACTGATTGCCAGCTCGCCGGGCCTCATTTTTGGACTGGTGATCCTGCTCATGGTGGTCAAAGGATTGATTTTGTTTGCACTTGGCCGGTTGTTCGGAATGACAACCAGTCAGAATCTGGTCTTTGCTGTTGGTCTGTCACAGGTGGGCGAGTTTGCCTTTGTTCTGATTTCCTTTGCCATGCAGAGTTCCATTTTCACTTCAGACCTGGCAGGGACGCTGATTGCCATTGTGGCCATCAGCATGGCACTGACTCCGCTCGCCATCCTTCTGAACGAGAAGGTGATTCTGCCCAGGTTCGGAACCACCGAAACACCCTCACGGGAAGCCGATATGGTTCATGGGGAAACCCCGGTGATCATTGCCGGCTACGATCAGTTTGGAAATACCGTCGGGCGCCTGCTGAAGGCCAATGGAATCGATCTGACCGTTCTTGATGATGATGCGGACCGGGTTGATCTGATCAGACGACTGGGGTTGCAGGTGTTTTATGGCGATGCGACCCGTCTGGAACTGCTCCATGCGGCCGGTGCCCATCATGCATCGGTGATCATTATTGCATTTGACGATGCCGATAAAAACCAATCGTTGGTACATACGGTTCAGCAGCATTTTCCTCACCTGAAAATTCTGGTCAGAGCCATTGACAGGCCCGATGCATACCACTTTATCAACGCCGGTATAGACGGTGTTTACCGCGATACCCTCGATACGTCCCTTCGGATGGGTGTAGATGCATTGCGTCTGCTCGGATTCAGAGCCCATAAGGCTCACCGGGCGGCACAAACGTTTCTTCGGCATGATGAGATTTACCTTCGGGAACTGGCTGCCGGATCGAAAGATCAGGTCGGATATATTCGGGCCGCCCGTGAGAAAATTGCAGCGCTGGAACGGATCATTCAGGCCGATGGCCAGATAGAAACCACCGACGCGGGTTGGGATCCCGATAGTCTGCGCGATGAGGTTACCCGGGGAGATTTCAGGATTCACCGGTAAATTAATTTTCACAAATCCCATTTCCTGTTTTTCTTCCTCCAATTGAATTGGAAAGTCCCTCTGGTTACATTCTTTAAGAATCAATGACCAGAGGAGGCTTTCATGCTGATCGAACTTCCCCGATCATTTGAGCGGGTGGGAAACGCCCTGATCTACGATACCCAGAAAATTTACGGATTCGACTCTTCCCCCATTCCTTCCCGCCGGGCCATCGACCGGTATTTTGTTGTTAAATCGGTTGACTATGAACGCCTGAGGTCTGTGGAAGAGACCATGGCCATTGTGATACCGGTAAAAAACGAACGACTTCGTTTGCTCGAGGGTGTTCTTTGCGGCCTCCCCCAGCACTGCCTTCCCATCATAATTTCTGCCAGTGCACACGAACCCATCAACCGGTTTCAGATGGAGTGTAACACGGTGGATAATTTCTGCCAGTTTTCAAAACGACCCTATCTGATGATTCACCAGACCGATCCGCACCTGGCTGAATTATTCACCCTGATGGGATATCACGAGGTGGTTAGCGGTCAGGGGTCTCTGCGGATGGGCAAGGCAGAAGGAATGCTTGCAGGAATTCTGCTGGCACAGTTACTCGGTAAATCACACATCGGATTTATTGATGCAGACAATTATTTCCCGGGTGCCGTCATGGAGTATGTCAGAATCTACTCGGCTTCCTTTAACATGAGCAAGTCGCCCTTTCACATGTCACGGATATTATGGCATTCGAAACCAAAAGCCATTGACTCCTCACTGGTTTTTTCCAAATGGGGAAGGGCCAGCCGGCATACCAATCAGGTGCTGAACCGGTTAATCAGCCTGATCACCGGTTTCGAAACCGATATTATCAAAACGGGAAATGCAGGGGAACATGCGATGAGCATGAATCTGGCAACCCGGATCGGGATTGCATCGGGCTTTGCAGTGGAAACGTATAATTTTATCGGAATTTTCGAAAAATTCGGGGGAATTCAGGGTTTAAATCTTCCGGCAGAATCGTTACAGGATCCCATCGAAATCTTTCAGGTTGAATCCAGAAATCCACACCTCCACGAATCAAAGGGGTCTGAACATGTCCGTGATATGATTCATCAGTCCATGAGCGTCATTTATCACAGTCCGGTTACCTCGTCTACCCTGAAAACTGAAATCACGGGACTTTTGAGAAAGGAACGGATTCTAAAGAAAGATCAGGAACCCGACCGGCCTCGTATTTATCCGGCCCTGATACAGTATCCAATGGAAAAAGCAAAGGTTATTTTTCAGCAGGATCGGTACCTTCATGACTTCTGAGGTCCCCATCCTGCTGACCGATCTGGATGGTACCGTGTTAAACCGGTTTACGTACCAGTGGGATGGTAATGATGCATGCCTCCGGTCTTTAATCCGGGCCGGAATTCCAGTTGTTTTTTCTTCTTCAAAAACCGCAGCAGAACAGCAGGCATTGTGTGAGGGCCTTGCTCTTCCCGTTCCCTTCTTTTCCGAAAATGGCAGCGCCTTTCACGTTCCGGATAGATGGACGATTCTGTCGCCCGATGCGGGTGAATTTGAGTGGAAGGAAATCCCGCTGGTTCCGGCTGGATTTTCCATCCAGCCCGTCAGAGAAGCATTGATCAGCCGGTTACCTGCCGATATCAGACTGATGACCAGATGTTCTGCAGAGGAGCTGGCTTCAGCAACAGGATTAACCTTGGGAATGGCAGAAAGAGCCCGCCAGAAAAAATATTCCGAAACGTTGTTGTTCCCTTCCGGTGATGTTAACAGGTCTTTGCCTGAAGAATGGCTCAGATCAATGAAAATGATTGCAGATCCGGGAACCCGATACATCACCCTCCGGCATGAATCGGCCGGAAAAGAAAAGGCCCTTGAGTTTCTGCGGGTCTGGCTGGAGCAAAACAGGGTAAAATCGTTTTTTCTGGTTGCGGCAGGTGATGGAGAAAATGATCTGGGTATGCTGGCATCCGCTGATGAAGGCTGGTGGCTGGGTGGGGAACCGGTTCCTCCAGGGCTCGCTTCCACCACGGAGGAGGGGCCGGCTGGTTTTTCTGAGGTGACCGGTCGTCTGCTGAATTGGCGGGGAACAAACCCGGCCTCCTGACTGTTTTCTTCAGCAGGAGGTGTAAAATGAAACTGTATATTCTTTCCGGTTTACTGGTATTAACGGCATGCACGGCTCCCGAAACCCCCGTTCAATCCGATGAAGAACTGAAAGCAGGAGTCACCGCCACTTTTACTCAATACTTCAGGTATCTGAATGATGCAAACTACGATTCCGCCTTTACCTACCTGGCCGATGATAAACGTTTTCATTGGATCGAGGATGGCCGGATCCGTTACGTGGCCCCTGAGGGGATGAAAAGGGCATACTCGCAATATAAAACCCGCTATCAGTATCAGCGGCTGACCATCGATACACTTGATGTTCAGTTGCTCGACCCCAAAACCGCAGCAGTCACCGTCGAGTATGATCATCTGTACCGGCTTAATACCGGTGACAGCCTGTATGATCACGGAACGCTGTCACTCACCATGAAACAGTACCCCGCCGGCTGGCGGATTCTCCATGGACATTCGTCGATTGAAAGAAAGCCGCTACCCTCAACATTAAGACCACCGAAATAACCAGGGGTTCAATCACGGAATCTATTGGAAAACTAGATTGGGCTTACTACCTTACCTGCCGGAATGGATCGGTTCATGATCCATCCCGGACAGGCAGGGAAAGGTCATCAATTTGGAATCCTTCTTTCTTGATTTCTCTGTTGCCAATCATCTGAGCGAGGCCATGCTCCTGATTGGACCAGGCAATCAGATTCTGGCAGCTAATCACGAAGCGGACCGGCTGTTCGATACTCCTCCCGGTGGTCTCCCCGGTCACTCCATCGGTCAGTTTCTGGTGGCAGGTTCACCGATGAATCTGGCTCTTCCCGATCTTGTTTCTCTCGAAAATGTACCTTGGTTTGGTACATTAAAAATCAAAGCCCGTTCCGGTTCGCCGGTAACGGTCATGGTGACCGTGGTTTCTTCAGGCCACCAACACCTGTCTGTAAAAAGAGCATGTCTCATTGCCCGGAAAATTCATTTTGAAAAGCCTGAGGAAGAGTCCCTTCAGGACCGGATCCGGTATGAAACAGCCATCAGTCAGGCAGCGTTTCAATTATCCCACGATACACCCGATGCTGTGAATAAAACCCTCATGAGTATGCTCATGATTTCCAAAGCTCATCGGGCTTATATTTTCGAAAATTTTTCCGACGAGGATGGGGACCTGTTGTGCAGACAGACGTTTGAACAGTGCGTGCCCGGGGTTGAACCTCAGATTGACAACGAGATTCTTCAGAAACTATCCTATGAAAAGTCCGGACTTGGCCGGTTAAGGGACCAGCTTTCCTCTCATCAGGTTATGAGCGGACATGTACGCGATTTCCCGCAAATGGAACGGGAAATTCTGGAACCACAGGGTATTAAAACCATTTTGATTTTCCCCATTTTTCTTCAGAATGAGTGGTTTGGGTATATCGGATTTGACTATCTTTTCTCTGAAACTCTCCTGCCCGAAACCGATGTGGTTCTGCTTAGCACCGCAGCCGAATTGCTGGGTAATTATTTCCAGAAAAAACGTCAGTTTCTTTCCATTCAACAAAAAAACGAAGAACTCATCCGGCTCAATCAGGATAAGGACCGGATCATGAAAATGTTGTCGCATGACCTCAAAGGTCCGGCAGGAAGCCTCATGGCTCATCTGGATCTGATCATGACTCATTTGGGAGAGTATGACACGGCTCATCTGAAAAAACAAATGAGTAAGGTTTATGCGGCCGCACAGGCAGGACATCAATTACTGACTGATCTGCTTTTATGGACACAATCCCAATCGGGCGGTCTGACTTTCAAACCCGGCACGGTTGATCTGAGGGGAATTGTTGATGCTGCTCTGAAGGATGTGAACGGAAGCCTGATCACCAAATCCATCGACATGGATGTGCAGATAGATCCTGACCTGTTGGTAGTGGCCGATCAGAATACGCTGAGGATTGTTTTCCGGAACCTGCTCAGCAACGCCATCAAGTATTCCTGGCTCGGAGGAACCATCCGTGTGGCAGCAGTCAAAAAGACTGATGCAATACAGGTGGTGTTTGAGGATAACGGTACCGGCATGTCACCCGATACGTTGCAGAGCCTGTGGAGCGAAGAAGGGTCTCTTCAAAAACCCGGGACCGGTAACGAACCGGGCACCGGAATCGGACTCATTCTGTGCCGCGAACTGGTGATGAAAAACCGTGGTACTATCCGCGCTGAAAGTGAACCCGGAAAGGGCAGCCGGTTTTTTGTCACTTTGCCGGCCGCCATAAATGAATTAAACTGATCCCGTTTCTCAGAATTCTGCTGAAATGCCGATTACAGGCAGGATTCCAATACCGGCGGAACGGGACACTTCATTTTTCTCAATATCCCAGCTTGCAGAAAATTCATTATTCCGGTTGTACAGATTCTGCACATCCAGATAGGTGATCAGATTCCATCCCGTGAAATTCCACCGGCGGTCCACCCGCACATCGAGCTGATGGGTGACAGCCAGCTGATCCTGATTGTACCGGGCCACATCACGGGTTCCATCCGGATTAAACGGTGTGTAAGGAAGTCCGCTGGCCGCCCTGAATTTCAGCGCCACCTCCCAGTGATTGTCGATCTGGTATCCGCCGGAAAGATTGAACAGAATCGGTTGCATATATGAACTCTTATACTCCTTCCCGTTGACCGCTGTAAAGTAAGCCTCGCTGATGGTAAGAGAAGCAATTCCGTAACACCGGACCTCGCTCAGTTTTTTCTGGACGGAAAATTCAATTCCCTGTGAGTAGCCTTTCCCTTCACTCACCAATGGCTCAAAACCAAAATTGCTGAATCCATCCTCACCGCCACCAAATCCGGCACCTGCATTCGACAACACCAGGTATGGACGGACGGTGCTGGCAGGATAGTTCCGGTAATTTTTCTGGAAAACTTCCACCCGCAAACGGGTATCGAACCGAAGCATCCGTTCAAAACCAAAAACAGTCTGAACCACACGGATCTGATCCAACTGACGATTGGTTGGATTATTGGCCAGCCAGGTCAGCTGCGGGGTCTGATGGTACAATCCGACCGATCCGGTAAAGCGGGTCAGTTCGTTCATGTTGAAACCGGCTGCCAACCTGGGAGAAAGGGACCACTCATTGCGCAATTCCGAAAAGTAATCGGTTCTGAGTCCGACGGTGTAATCAAACTGGTTGCTCCATTCATGCGCTGTTTGAAAGTAACCGGCCCATTTCCATCCGGTAAGGGTGTTGTCCGAATTAATACCGTTAAAGGCCGTTCCGAACCGGTCGGAGAAATTGTTCAGAAACAGTTTCGAATTGGTTTCGACCCGTTTGATCTGGCTTCCCACCGTAAGTTCCACCACGGGTGTCAGCCGGGTGATGTACTCTCCGCGGAGGGAAGTCTCAGCTTCAAAGGACTGGTTGTCAAAGAAGATGGCACCGGTGGTATCGGCCTGCTGTGAGGAAAAATCAACGTACGTGCGACCGCCGGTCAGTGTGAATAGTCCCGAGGACGACACACGGCGCCAGGTAAGACCCGTGACGTACTGATTCTGATCACTTCCCAGAATCTGACTGTTGGATAGACGCTTCTCCCGCGTATCACTGTTAAAAATCACATCATCCAGTGCGCCGATTGCAAAGAAATCGAGCCGGTCGGTATTTGAAATCGGGTAAACCACTTTGGTCTGAAAGTCCCAGTATTGGGGAATGAATCCGAACCCGGCCGCTTTGAATATCCAGTCAAGGTAGGAACGGCGGACACTCAGGTGCATGTTGCTGCCGGCTGTCCCAAGCGGACCTTCTGCATTTGCCCCAAACTGAGAGCCCGAAATAGTTGCCTTGCCACCCCACCGGTCGGTCCGTGCTTCCCGAAGAGAAATGGAAGTCACCGAAGACAGCCGGTCACCGTACCGGACACCAAATCCGCCGGTGGAGAAGTCGGTTCCATCTACAAAATCCAGATTGATCAGCGACAAGGGTCCGCCGGTGGCACCCTGCGTCCCAAAGTGGTTGATGTTCGGGACTTCGAGTCCATCGATCAGAAACAGGTTTTCGGTCGGACCTCCGCCGCGGACGACCAGGTCATTGCGGCCGTTAGCCTGTGCGGCGACTCCCGGTACCACCGAGATAGCGCGGATCACATCCTCATTTCCACCTGGTGCACGACGGATTTCTTCATAGGAAAAATTCTGAAGGCTGGTAACAGCATCGGTGCTGGTCCGGTAATAGGATGAGGTGATTTCGACGGCTTCCAGTTCCAGATCCTGCGGTTCCAGATCAATCGTCAATTTCGTAAAGGAAACATTGCTGACCACAATGTCGGTTCGGGTGACCGACTGATACCCCAGATAGGACACCCGGATGGAATAGATGCCTGGTTCCAGACCCGAGATGGTAAATGTCCCGCTGGCATCGGTGGCATCTCCGGTGCCGGTTTCAACCACCAGAATGTTGGCACCCAGAATCGGCTGCCGGGTGATTTTATCGGTTACCTGCCCGGTAATGATCCCTCCTGCATTTAAGGCAAGGGTGGTCAGCGGAACAGCAGTCAGAAGCAGCAATGGCAAAAGTCTTTTTAACATGGTTTTCCTGTAAAGTTTGATGCTATAACAAACAAGTCGGGTCTCCGGGTTCGGATTTCTAATGATTGGAACCGGTTTTTGTACGGCGCTACTCTTGTGTGTCAGATTAAATCCGTCTTATCTTGTTCGGAATTATTCACAGGAGGTACACATGAAGCTCGTGGTTGGTTTATTGGTGATGTTGGTTTCCGTAACCGGGTGGGCGCAGGAGGATGATTGTGATCCCTCCATTTCGCACAATGTGATGTTTCAATCCGATCGGGAAGAGTTTGGTCCGCGGTGTATGCAGTATGCGATTAACCGGTCCATGTCTCTTGATTATAATTCTGCGCTGGTTCTCGATGACGGAACCCAGTTACCGGCCTATCTGGCAGAACCAGCCGATTCGCCGCTTCCCGGAGGTGCGTGGAATGTGGTGATTGCGGCCACTTACGGGTGGGAAGGGGCGAAAGACGGGCAAATCCGGTACTACAAACGACCGGGTTCCATTATGAATCTGGGTCCGATGATTACCATGGAATTTTTCACGCTCGAAGCCGATACGCTCATCAAACCGGCAGATCCTGAAAAACTGACCAAAACGATCCGCGATGAGTTCGATAAATTCGAAGACCTGGATGTAAAGGCTGAAAAATACTATGAAGAGGGAAAACTCTATCTGAAAGTGACTGGTAACGTTTTATTTGCCGGTAATGAAATGACGGCTTCTGATCTGGGTGAGCGGATTGCCTATTTCTTTGTTACGCTTGGTTGGAATTACAACTACTACCTCAAGTGGGAAGAACTGGAAACCAAAAAGAAACTGATGAAGAACAAGCAAAGCACCTGGAATAAACCGCAATTTGCGTATGTGATGCAACTGGAAGGGTATGAGGCGAAGGACGATAAATCGGCTGGCGGGCGTTGGAACTGGAGCCAGAACGAAGGCACCAAATCGGTCCAGCTCGACAATTTCGGAACCACGTGCGTGGTATCCATTCAGGTGAAAAACACCAGCGATGCCAACCGGCAGAAAGTGGTGGATGAACTGAATAAATGGGTGGCGAAAAAGAAACCATCCAAATCGGAATCGGCCGCAGTAAAATTGTTTGGAAACACTCCCTGGGTTGAGGTGAAAATTCCCATCGGTGGAATGGATGGGGAAGATGTGTACGACCTGGTTTATGAAGACATCATCAAGGATTGGGGAAATGATTTCGTCGATGAAGCTCAGGATGTGGTAAAGTCTGCGAAATAAGTACCAGTTTTCAAAAAGGAATCTGGCCGGCCTGAACTTGAAGAAGAACCGATTCCGAAAATATGTGGGGACTGTCTGATTGGCAGTCCCTTTTTTTTGAAATGGGTTCAGGAAGCGGGAGGATTATACCCAAGACAATCGAATACATTTAAGAGTGATTCTTCATTTTCGGCCAGAATAAAAAGTTTGTCATGTGGCTGAAGCACGGTGTTCCCGCCAGGTGTCAGATAGTGGTTATTCCGCTGGATGATGGAAATGGTGGTGGTCTTCGGGAGCCCCAGCTGGACAACCTGCTTTCCCACGGCCAGACATCCTTCCGGCAGACTGATTTCAGTAAGGGTATTCATCACCCCCTCATTCATCACCAGATCGGTCTGTGTACGTTGTTTAAGCTTGACCGGTAATGTAAGACGCAGCCATCGGGCAACCATGGGCAGGGTGGTTCCCTGAATCAGTACCGATGTGATGGAAATAAAAAAGACGATATTAAAAATCATCGATGCTTTATCGGCACCCGCAATCATCGGGTACGTGGCAAATACGATGGGCACAGCGCCACGCAATCCCACCCAGGAGACCAGCAACCGGCTGCGGAGCTGAAGGTTGAACGGCGCGAGTGACAGAAAAACGCTGAGTGGCCTGGCCACCAGAATCAGAAATACTGATAGAAGCAACCCGATTCCGATAACGGGAATGATCTGCTTGGGAAATACCAGCAGACCCAGTGTCAGAAATAGAATAATCTGCATCAGCCAGGCAAAACTATCGAAGGATTTCAGGATTTTTTTCTTGTGGATTAATTCCTGGTTTCCCAGATACACTGCAGCGATGTACACAGCCAGAAATCCGTTGCCGCCAATGAAATCAGTTGCTGAAAAACTGAAGAACATCAGTGCAATAACCAGAACGATGTACAATCCTTCATAATCCAGTGTGATTTTGTTGATAACAAGTGTGCTTACTTTTCCAAAAAGAAATCCAAGTAACGCCCCGATCAGCAACTGCCGGATAAACATGGGAAGGATGGAAATAAATGACGAGTCCTGATTGATCACCAATCCGGTAAAAACGATGGTCAGAATATAGGCCATCGGGTCGTTGCTTCCGCTTTCCAGTTCCAGGGTGGGACGCAGGTTTCCCTTTAGTGCCAGGTTTTTTGATCGAAGAATGGAGAAGACGGCGGCCGAGTCGGTCGAAGAAACAATCGATCCGAGCAGAAGGCCTTCATAAATGGTGAAATCGGTGATGGCCCAGACGAAAATTCCCACAAAAGTGGCTGTGAGGACAACACCAACGGTGGAAAGCGACAGTCCTTGCCACAAGATGGGTTTGACTGTTTGCCAGTCGGTGTCCAATCCACCCGAGAAAAGAATAAATGTCAGGGCTACAATACCGATAAACTGGGCGGTTTTTGGATTATCAAAATGAATTCCTCCGATCCCATCTGATCCGGCCAGCATGCCGATTCCGATAAAGAGAATCAGCACAGGAACGCCGAACCGGGATGTGGTTTTTCCTGCCAGTAGCGAAAGGAACAGCAGGATAGAACCAATCAGGAGAATGTTTTCGGTTGTCAGCGTCATTGGGTTGTCGGTAAAGCAGGTTGAAAAACCACTAAGAACGATAACCGGAAGTCATTCCGGCTATCGCCTTTGATAGAGGAAAACAAGCAGGTGGTTACCGGAATTCCCTTCCGGTGTTACCGACCCACCTTGTCGAGCGGTAAAACTCCGGCCATGTCACCAATGACATTGACCAGTTCGGTGTTCGAAGGAACCACTACCTTCGAATTGGTCTTCAGCGAATTTTCGACTGTTTCGAGACGCTTGAGTAACTGAGCGTTGCCAATAAAGTACCGGTCTGCAGCTTCATTGACCAGTCGGATGGCCTCTGCTTCCCCTTCAGCTGCTAATATCCGGGCTTGACGAATCCCTTCTGCTTTCTTGATTGCTGCCCGCTTTTCACCATCGGCTTCGGTTTCCATGGCTGTTGCATAATCAATGGCTGAAATTTTCTCGTTCTCAGCCTTCACGATTTTATTCATGGTTTCCTGAACGTCCTTTGGCGGATCGATCTGTTTCAGTTCTGCACGAACGATATCGATTCCCCAGTTGTGGGTTTCTTTCATCAGCACCGACACCAGTTCGTTGTTGATGCGTCCACGTTCGCTGTTGGCCGATTTCAGGGTCATGGTTCCGATGATATTCCGCAGAGTGGTGCGCGCCAGCGATACAATCTGGACATTCACATTACTTACATTGTACTGTGAGTTTTTCACACTCACTTCGTCAATTTTGATCTTGTAATAAATCTGTGCATCCACCATGGCATTCAGATTGTCATTGGTAATGATTTCCTGTGGCTGTGCATCAACCATCTGCTCGGTAATGTTGACCCGGTACATGGTATCAATCATCGGTATAATCCAGTTAAAACCCGGATGCGCAAACCGGTGATATTTTCCAAGCCGCTCGACCAGGGCCCGGTGAGTCGGGCGAACCAGACGAATCCCGATCAGGAAAATAAAGACAACAATCCCGGTGATAATCCATGTCAGTGTCATAACGACTCCTTTTGTGATAAACCGAAAAAATACCGTAAAGTCTGTTAAAAGACCAGCCGTGTGTCGCTTTGGAATTCAAACGGCCATGTGGTTGTTTTGCAGGCATGATACAAAAAACAGACGTTTTATTTTTCGGGGCACACCCCGATGATGTGGAACTGGGTTGCGGGGGAACGGTTCATAAGCTGTCCTCATCCGGATTAAAAGTGGGTATTGTCGACCTGACTCGTGGCGAGCTGGGAACCCGGGGAACGCCCGCCATCCGTAAAGCCGAAGCTGAAGAGGCTGCCCGTATTCTCGGACTGACGGTACGCGACAATTGCGACATCAGCGATGGACATATCGACATCAGCCGGGAAAATAAAGCCCGGGTGATTCAGAAAATCAGACAGTATCAGCCAGACCTGGTCATATTACCTTACTTCAGCGACCGGCACCCCGATCATGTGAATGCCTCGAAACTGGTGAAGGAATGTATTTACTACGCAGGTACAGAAAAATGGCCGGTAGGCATTCCGGTGGCCGATCTGCCGGCCTGGCGACCAAAATTTTACCTCTACTACATGCTGGCCGAACCGTTCGAACCCAATGTGATTGTCGATATTACCGGACATGAAGAAGCCCGTCTGCAAGCCTTCCGGGCGTATAAAAGTCAGTTTTTTGTTCCGGGTCATGACAGCAACGAGAAGGAAACCTGGATTTCCCGTCCCGAATTTTCCGAGCAGCTTCAGGCCCGGTTGCGGTTTTACGGGTACCAGATCGGGACTGCCTTTGCCGAGCCCTTTTTCTCAGATCAGCCCATTCCCCTTGCCGACCTGATGGCGCTGACCCGTCGTTAAATTGGTGTTAGAAGCGACGGGCCGGGTCGGAATTTCCTGCCCGGTCACCGACCTTTGTGTTTTTTGCAGGAAACCTCATGACACCCACACTCCCCGATCTGGTCGATTTTGCGGTCCGGTTAGCCGATACCGCAGGTAAACGGACCCTCGCCTATTATCAGACCGATCTGCAGGTCGATTCCAAGGCCGATGAGTCCCCCGTCACCATCGCCGACCGTGAAGCCGAAATGATGATCCGGCAAGCCATTCAGGCACGTTTTCCCGGCCATCGCATCATCGGAGAAGAATTCGGTGATGATGGCCGTGACAGTCCGTATAAATGGATCATTGATCCCATCGATGGCACCAAAAGCTTTATCACCGGGGTTCCGTTTTACGCGAATCTGATCGGTCTGGAAATCGAAGGGGAAGTGGTTCTGGGAATCTCCAATTTCCCTGCACTGGGCGAAATGATGGTGGCCGCCAAAGGAATGGGGACCTGGATCAACGGATGCCGGGTTCGGGTGTCATCGGTTAACCGGCTGAAGGATGCCCGGGTCATGATCACCGACCTGCGTCATGCGTCTGCTGTGCCGCAGGCTGCCGGGGCCTCCAGGCTTTTGCAGGAATGCAAGTTTTACCGCACCTGGGGCGATGCCTATGGTCATTACCTCGTCGCGGCTGGCCGTGCCGATGTGGCGCTCGATCCGCTCATGAATCCGTGGGATTGTGCTCCCTTCGGGATTATTCTGAAAGAAGCCGGTGGATGGTTTGGAGATTGGGATGGAAAGGACACGATTTACGGTCCCAATGCCGTATCGGCCAATCCCGACCTGATTGGTGAAGTGTTAACGGTTCTGAAGGGGTAAAAATCAGGAATTCTTTTCCTGGCTGATGGGTTCAATTTCCACCAGAAGGTCAATTTCCTGAAGTACGGCTGCCACTTCCTGGCAGGTTTGGAAAGAACTGGTGATCACCGTGGCTTTTCCCTTGAAATGGACGATGAGTGAAATCTGCTCGGCGCGTTCGGGGGAATAATTGCAAGCCTTCATAATCTGAATGATCACTTCATCAAACGTGTGGTAGTCGTCGTTGAACAGTACAACACGCGCCTCGGGCTCTTCCTGACCTGTCAGGGTCTCAATCTCAAGATCAATCTGGGTGAATGTGCTCATATCGGTCCCTGCTTTCCACTCACAAAAATAACCATCAAAGTCCGGTTTGTCAGCCGGTGAGTCGGTTCTGCTGCTGTTAAACCGGATCGGTTGGCTGTTGAGTTCCCGGCTGGTGACTGGTTCCGCATTCTGTTTTCACACGCTGTCCGTCTATTTTTGCACCCCATGATTACTCTTTCCGGTATAAAACTCCAGTTCCACCATCAGGTTGTCTTCGACGGTGTATCCACTCAGATCAACGTCAAAGACCGAATTGCCATTGTCGGCGCCAACGGTCGCGGAAAATCGACCCTGATGAAAATTATCCTCGGTGAAGTCCAGCCCGATTCGGGTGAGGTACACCGGGCAAAAAACATTGAACTGGGATATCTGGCACAGGATTTCTCAGTCGAGGCCGGGGACCGGTCTCTGCTCGATTCTGTTCTTGATGCCTTTCAATCGGTGCTTTCTATCGAGGGACAGCTGAGGGAACTTGAACATGAAATTGCAAGGTTAAGCGCCGCCGGAGATCCCGATCTCGACGATGTGCTTCACCATTACGGAACCCTTCAGCAGCGTTTCGAGCAGTCGGATGGTTTCACACTTAAATCACGTGCAGAATCGATTCTGATGGGGCTCGGTTTTTCAGTGGCCGATTTCTCGCGGCCGGTCCGGGAGTTTTCGGGTGGATGGCGGATGCGGATGGCCATGGCCCGGTTGCTTTGTGCCGAACCTGACTACCTGCTGCTGGATGAGCCGACCAACCACCTCGATCTGGAAACGCTCGACTGGCTCGAAAACCACCTGAAATCGTACTCGGGCGCGCTGATCCTGGTTTCACACGACCGAACCTTTCTGGATGCCATCGTGGGCCGGGTTCTTGAACTCGACAATGGCAAACTGACCGAGTATGCAGGAAATTACACCGCTTATGAGGCACAAAAGGTCGCCCGCGAAGAACAACTCATGGCCCAGTATGCCAATCAGCAGCGACAACTGGCCCAGCTGAACCGGTTTATTGAACGGTTCCGTTTCAAGGCATCAAAAGCCCGTCAGGTCCAGTCCCGGATTAAACAGGTCGAAAAAATTGATAAAATCCAGCTGGCGTCGGGTGAGAAACGCATTCACTTCGAATTTCCGGAAGCTCCCCGCAGCGGCCGGACCGTGGTGGAAGGCAAGCATCTCGGGAAACGGTTCGGATCCAATTGCCTGTTCGAAAACGCCGACCTGATGGTCGAAAGAGGGGATCGGGTGGCGCTGGCCGGACTGAATGGATCGGGAAAATCCACATTGGTGAAAATGATTCTCGGCAGGGAAACCGTGACAGAAGGAGAACTGAAAATCGGCAGCCAGGTTAAGGTTGGCTTTTATGCACAGCATCAGGTCGAGGAATTGAATCTTCGCAACACCATCATCGATGAAGTGCTGGCCGAATCACCGGCGGCGTTCCGCCCGAAAGTCCGGAATCTGCTGGGATGTTTTTTGTTCGAAGGCGATGATGTTTTTAAAAACATTGGCGTTCTCTCTGGTGGAGAAAAAGCCCGGGTGGCGCTGGCCAAACTGCTGGTGAATCAGCATAACCTGATTATCATGGATGAGCCAACCAACCACCTGGATATGGAATCAAAGGAACTTCTCATGGAAGCCCTTCAGGATTTCGATGGCACCCTCATCATCATTTCCCACGACCGGTACTTTCTCGATCAGGTTTGCAACAAGGTGGTCTTTATTCACAACAAAGTGATGAAGACCTACATGGATGGCTATCTCGATTTCTACGAACGGGTCTGGAAACCAGCCATCAGTCAGCCAGTGGAAAAAACAGCGAGAGAGGAAAAAGTCGTTTCGCCTTCCACAACGGCCGGATACAAGACGAAAGAGCAAAAACGGCTCGAAGCCGAAGAACGCGCAAAGCGTTCAGCAGGTGAACGGGGACACCGCGAAGCCATCCGGAAGGTGGAAGTGCAGATCGAAAAGGCGGAAAAACAGATGAAGGAACTGGAAGCTGAGATGGCCTCACCCGGGTTCACCAAAAAAACCACCAGGGAAATGATGGATCACTCGAAGCAGTATGACGACCTGCAGAAAACCATCGCCAGACTGTACGTCGACTGGGAAAAACTGTCGGCCAGCATGCCAGACTGATTTATCAGGAATTCTGTAAACAAAAAACCCCGGCATAACCGGGGTTTTTTGTGAAACGGATTGGTACAAACCTCAGAACGCACCAACCGCACGAAGCATGTTATCGAGACTGCCTTCAGGCATCACCACATTCAGGTGGGTGTTGGGTGCAGCCTTTCCAAAACGGACGCCTGCCAAACCCTGCAACTGAATTTCCTTAATGGAGGCACCGAACTTGGCGTTGATGGATTGAATAAACATGTTGGCGATCAACCCATGTCCGAGATCGGATGGATGCACACCATCATAGGAGAACAATCCGCCGGTGATGAAAGCAGTGGTAACCGGAATGCCCTGAAAGGCAACCGAAGAACCGGCTGCCGTGGCGTTGGCCACCCGGGTGAATTCTGCATTGACATCCACCACTGCCACGCGCGATGAGCGGGCTGAAGCAGCTGCAATGGATTTGATTTTTCCATTCAGCATGGCCACCGCAGTTGCAGCCTTCACAATTTCATCCTCATCCAGAATCAGATAATTGGGAAGCGGATTCTGGGGATGAAGACCGAAAGCCTGAGTGGTATCCACACCTGCAGGTGCCAGTACAGCGGCATAAAACTGAGCCACGGTCAGGTTCTGTGAATCAGCCAGCCGTTTGATCCAGCCACCGTAAGGCTGACCCAGTTTGCCGAGCTGACTGCTGGCCAGCAAGGTAACCATGTGTTTATAGGCACGCAGTTCAGCCGCTGTGGCGGTTCCAGATCCAACCGCAGTCGATTCGGTACTCTTCTGGAAACGAAGCGATACTCCGGAAGGAAGGCTGGAAGCCAGACCGGGATTAACTGTGGTGAAGAACGGAATTGTGACCACGTTCGGAATGGTGGCAACTGCAACTTTGGGTGCGGAGGACAGATTGAGGACATGATCCAGAATGGCAGCATACTTGGCTTCAAAAACCGTCTCATCGGTGGGGGCAGACGGGCTGGTTCCGCCATTGGTGGCATAACCAAGCACATCGTTATTTCCGAGCCACAGAGTCACAAAGGTGGGCTTCAGGCTGTCAACGGCAGCAGACACACTGGTTCCCTTTGTACCGTTACGCAGAACCACATTGAAATAGGGATTTCCACGCGATCCGCCCACGCCGCCTGGTCCGACCAGTGCATCCGATCCTGTGTTATTGACATTCACATCAAAGTAATCGGTGGCATTACCGAGCGCGGATGTGCCGGGAATTACCGTAATCATTCCGGGAATACCAAGATTGTTGTAATTGGCAGTGGCATAATATCCGGCATTGTTGGGGGCGCCGCCAGCAAGAGGCGCGTAGGTAAATGCAGGAGAGGACCCGACAAAGGAGCCATTCCATTTGATCCGTCCGCCAATTCCATCACCGGCCACGGTCGGGATGGCAAAATTGGTTCCGACCTGGGAAGCGATCAGTTTCGGATAGGCTCTCAGCTGGGCTGCTTCGAACAGTGAGCTGGACTGATAACCGGCTGTGATGCTGTTCCCGATGGAAACGTATTTTGTGAAATTGGCAGAACCCGTGGTTTGTGTCTTTGAATCATCATCAAAGTCGGCGCATCCGGCCGCAAAGGCACCGAGCACCAGAACAGAAAGTAGTTTAATTGTTTTCATAACTGATTGGGCTCCCGATTAAAAATTAATACTGACGCTGGCACCAAAAAGGGTGGCGTAGGTCTGATAAGTTCCGTTGAAATTGAACTCGTTATCATTGACTTCCTTCTTATCCCAGAAAAGGAACAGAGTGTAGGCGTCAACCGATACATTTTCGAACAACCGGTATCCGGCACCCAGCGTATAACCAGTCCGCCCGGCATCGGGAAGCGATGGTTCAGAATACTTGGTTTCAACCGGATCTTCGTCACGTAAAAAGCCACCACGAAGGTCCAGGGTTTCCCATAGGGTGTATTGGGCACCAAAGCGGTAGGTGGAGGTGTTTTTCCAGTTACGCGGAGAAGAGCTGAGAACCCGGTTCTGGTCGGTGTTTTCAATTTCCAGTTTTTCATAAGCCGACCAGCCGTTGTAGTTGTAATCGGCGGTCAGAATCAATTCGGGCAAGGCCTGGACAGCCACCCCGATGTTCAGGGTCTGAGGCAAAGGAAGGACCACTTTACCTTTTCCTTCGTTGGCGCTGGCAGCAGGGGTTTTTTCTCCGGAGATTTCAATGTCCCCGGTCATTTCCAGCTCAGTTCCGGCCCGGTAACTGACACCGATCGATAACAGGTCAAGTGGTTTGTAAAGGGCAGAAACACCCCAGTGAAGGCCCGATCCGGTTCCTTCCAGACCGACATCACCTGCCAGACCGGCAGATTCTGCTTTGCGCTCCAGAGTGGCCTTGGCCGTTGACCATGCAAAACTGCCGGCCACCGACAGGTTTTCCATCACCTGATACGAGACCACGCCGGCAAAATGAATGTTTTCCAGGTGGATTTCCCGGCTGAGATTATCTCCGGGCCAGCCGGCTTCCCATTCGGTACCAAGACCGTATGGTGCATAGACACCCGCTCCGAACGTCAGGCCATATTCCCATTCCATGGTGAAAAAGACTTGAGGAACAACAAAGAACAATTCCTTCTGCTTGTGAAGTGTATTGGACACATCAACTGCCTGAAACTGACTGGCAGGGGATACGAAAGTGGATCCGATCAGAATATTGATTCCCTTCTGAAAGGAAATACCTGCCGGATTGAAATAAATGGCTGAAGGGTCGTTTGCCAGACCGGTAAATGCGCCGGCAAGGGCAGATGGTTTGGCTCCCTGTTCGGGAATCATGAATCCTCCGGCCATGGCGCCGAATGGCAGAGTCATGGCCAGCAGGAGTGCGGCTGTCTTTTTCACAAGTAACCTCCGGTTTGTGAGTAGTTGTCGATTGCGATCTGCGATTTTAGGTGGTTGCCGGGGTAATGTCAATAGTTTCAGGACATCCCGCTGACAGAAAATGAAAAGAATGACTTATTAATTATAATAAATCCATGCAATCACCAGCGGAACCAGAATACCCAACAGGGTCAGCCAGGCACCCCGACCCCTGATTCCCTTAGGTCCCTTGATCATGAAAAGACCCGATATGGCCAGAAAAATCAGAACCAGCGCAAACAGGTCTGCAATCCACGTCCAGATTTCCTTGGCGTGATTCAGGTGAAGAAAATTGAAGAAGTGAAGTAAGAAACGCGGCTGCTCCAGTTCGGCCTGCCAGTTGCCGGTGGTCAGATTGATGTCGATGGTATAATGCCGCAAAAACAGTCTGAATTCCTGGGGTGAAGGGCGGTAGGTGTTTTTAAGTGGACTGTCGAACCCGGTTTCCTTAAGAATAATGGATGCCAGTGAATCATCCTGCGTGACGGTCAGCAGGGACGGATCCAGTCGGCCCTGCTGAACATCCTGATAGTAGTTCGGATTCCAGTCGGAAACGTGGTTCACCGCAATCCCGGAAACCGAATAAATGATTGTAAGCCCGACAGCCAGATAACCCAGATCGCGGTGAAGAATCCGGTTCCACTTCCGCCAGGCAAATCCTCCCTCAGCGGACAACGGCACCCAATCCCTTCAGCTGATAAATCACCGTATCCTGAACTGCGGCCGGGTCAAAGGGTTTTCCATATTCTTCGGCCTGATGTTTGGCTCTTTCGAGTGCCTGTTCTTTCGTCAGTTTAATCTCGGTAAGCTCACCTTCGACGACGGCTTCCTGACCCTTGGCACTGACCGGGAACACAATTTCCCCATCCTCAACTTTGACCCGAAGCTTGGTGTAGGGTTTGTCTCCGGATATTTCCATCCAGCAGCCACGTTTGCTGCAGACATCCACGATGATTCCTTTGACCTGAACCACTTTCCCGACATAGGCTTTGGGATTGGCCAGAATCGCAGAAACCAGGGTGGGCTCCTTCAGGGTCAGTTTCGATCCGTAGGTCTTTCCCGATTGGGAAAAGGCGGTGGCCGGAATCAACAGAAATGCAAAAAGCAGGGTAAGTAAAGGGCGTGGTCTCATGGTTTTTCCTGTTACTGAGTTTTTTGGATGTCAAATGTAATACTTGGTGTCAATAATTTCCGCTTAAAAAGGAAAAAGATGACGGACAATTGGCTCAAAATACCCATCGGCTGATTGAGCAGGCCCATCAGAAAACCGCAGTCAGTGGTTCAGTCAGGCAAAAATCTGACCCTGCCCGTGTTTCGTTTGTATTTTGTCCGGGGCAGAAAGGCCTGCGATCTTTGACCATTTAACGGGAAGAATGAGATTTTATTTGTGCAGATATACAACTTCAGGCTGATGTTATATAGAATGAAAGCGGCTTCCTTAGTCCTTCCTGGGTTCCTTTTTTTCTGGTTCACAGATGCTGCATCACCACCGGTACCCGCCGAATCGGTACCCGCGGTTCCCGATACCCTGCACCTGGTGCTTGCCGGCGACCTGATGGTTCATGACGAACAGTTAAAGTCTGCCAGACAGACTGATGGAACCTGGCGTTTTGATCCGGTTTTTACAGAAATTGCTCCCTTGCTTGCCGGAAAAACCGCCTGGGCCAATCTTGAAACGGTGTTGTGGGAAACCCCTGCGGTTTTCCATGGCTATCCCAGATTCCGTACACCGGTTGCGTTTGCCGAAGCGGTTCACCGCGCCGGTTTCTCTGGTGTGTGGACCTCCAACAACCACAGCCTCGACTGGGGAGTAAAGGGAATCAGAGAAACCCGACGCCTCCTGGCCCAGACCAGCCTTACCCAGCAGGGTGTCCGGGCCGATACGTCCGAGGCGCAGGGCTTTCGCCTGTTTCAGTTCGGTCAGGGCCTGCTGGCCACTGCTGCCTATACCTATGGCATCAACGGAACCATTCCCGACTCAGTGGCCTGGATGATTCCGGTTATTGACACCGTCTCCATCCGGAAGGATCTCGCCGTTTTACAGACAGAACGTCCCCCGGATGTGCCCGTGTTTACCGTCGTGGCCCTGCATTGGGGAACGGAATACGACAGTTTACCCTCTCAATCCCAGATCAGGATTGCAGAACATCTGATCCGGTCAGGAGTCGATGTGGTGGCTGGTCACCATCCGCATGTCATTCAGCCCGCCAGGTGGGTGAAGAGGGAATCCGGGGATTCCGGATTGGTCTTATTCAGTCTGGGAAACCTGATTTCTGCACAGCGAACGTTCCCGAGAGCGATCGGCGGATTGGCGGATATTCAGATCCTGAACCACCACGGCCGGTTTACAATGGCCGGATTCCGGTTTTGGCCAACCTGGGTCGACTCCCGTGGTCCGGTACCCTGGCTTATCCGGCGGGCCGATCTGTCTGCAATTTCGGCTGAACCCTCTCCAAACCGCCGGAAATCACTCATTCTGGCACGAAAACACGTGGCTGGCATTCTCGGGGATGCCAATGTCCGTTGATCAGCATTAGGCAATAAAAGAATTGGAAGCGCTTTTTTTCTTTTTTCTTTTTGCCTTTCCTCCTATTTTTACGGTTTGCCTTCACCTGTTCAGGAGATAGTCATGGCAGCAAAGACTGCAACGCCAAAGAAAACCAAACTGACTACCATGAATAACGAATTACTCGATAATTCGACGGATAGTCTTAAAAAGTCCATTATCGATCATCTGGAGTTCAGTCTGGGAAAAGATGAATTCCGGGCGACTCAGCTGGATAAGCTGAAAGCGCTGGCCATGGCCACCCGTGACCGGCTGATTGAACGCTGGCTGGTCACACAGCGGACCTATCATAAAAAAGATGCCAAACGGGTTTATTATCTGTCCCTGGAATTCCTCATCGGCCGGACTCTCGGCAATGCCCTGCTGAATCTGGGTCTGTATGACGAGGTGAATAAAGCCTGTAAGGAACTGGGTTATTCTCTGGCCGATCTGGAAGAAGCCGAAGTGGATGCCGGACTGGGTAACGGGGGTCTCGGCCGTCTGGCTGCCTGTTTTCTCGATTCCATGGCGACCCTTCAGCTTCCCGCCTACGGATATGGAATCCGGTATGAATACGGCATTTTCTATCAGAAAATAAAGGACGGCTTTCAGGCCGAACAACCTGACAACTGGCTGCGTTATGGGAATCCCTGGGAGTTTGAACATCCCGAAGATTTATATCCGGTCCACTTCTATGGTCGTGTTGACACCATTCACGAACCCAACGGACACATTCATTACACCTGGGCCGACACTGAGGAAGTGGTGGCCGTGGCCTATGATATTCTGATTCCCGGTTATAAGAATGACACCGTGAACAACCTGCGTCTCTGGTCAGCCAAATCTTCCCGTGAATTCCTGTTCGATGAATTCAACGCCGGAGACTATGAAAAGGCTGTTGCACACAAAAACAATTCCGAAGTGATTTCGAAGGTTCTGTACCCGAACGATCAGCGCTACACCGGTAAGGAATTGCGGTTAAAACAGCAATACTTCTTTGTCTGTGCCACCATTCAGGATGCCGTTCGCCGGTATAAAAACGACCATCCGAATGATCATTTTAAGGCCTTCACCAAAAAGGTCTTCTTCCAGCTGAATGATACCCATCCTTCCATTGCCATTCCCGAACTGATGCGTGTGCTGATGGATGAAAATGGTATTTCATGGGAAGATGCCTGGGAAATCACCATCAACAGCTTTGGCTACACCAACCACACCGTTCTGCCCGAAGCCCTCGAGAAATGGTCGGTTCACCTGATTGAACATGTGTTGCCGCGCCATATGCAGATCATTTATGAGATCAACCGTCGGTTTGTCGAGTTTGTGAAGGCAAACTATCCGAATGATGTTTACCGCTTACGGCGCATGTCCATCATTGAGGAAGCTCAGGAGAAAATGGTCCGGATGAGCCACCTGGCCATTGTCGGAAGTAAAAAGGTGAATGGAGTGGCTGCCCTTCATACCAAAATTCTCAAGAATGAAGTCTTCCGTGATTTCTATGAACTCTGGCCCGAAAAGTTTAACAACAAAACCAACGGGATCACCTATCGCCGGTTCCTGCTGCGCTGCAACCCCGAACTGACCGCGCTGGTCGATAAGAAAATCGGGACGGATTGGCATTTCACCCTCGACAAGCTGAAAGCCCTGTCTGCCTTTGCCAAGGATGAAGCGTTCCAGAAAGCCTGGCTGAAAAACAAACTCGAAGCCAAAGTCAGGTTTGCTGCCTACATTAAGAGCCGGTTCGGTTTCGATGCCAATCCGGAATCGATGTTTGATTTTCAGGTGAAACGGATTCATGAGTACAAACGCCAGCTCATGAACATCATGCACGTGATCGCCCTCTATAACCGGATCAAGAAAAACCCATCTCAGAAAATGGTTCCCCGGACTGTTTTCTTTGGTGGCAAAGCCGCTCCCGGTTATTTCATGGCCAAACTGATCATCAAACTGATCAATTCAGTGGCCGATGTGGTCAACAACGATCCCGATGTAAAGGGTCGCCTGAAAGTCTTCTTCCTGCCGAACTATTCGGTTTCCCTGATGGAAAAAATTCTGCCTGCTTCCGAACTGTCCGAGCAGATTTCCACCGCCGGAATGGAAGCGTCCGGTACCGGTAACATGAAGTTTGCCCTCAATGGGGCCCTGACCATCGGAACCCTTGACGGGGCCAATATTGAGATCATGGAAGAAGTCGGCAAGAAAAACATCTTCATTTTCGGACATACCGATGCCGAAATTGCAGAGATTAAGAAGGCAGGCTATAACCCCATGACCTACTATCAGGCCAATGCCGAACTGCGTGGAGTGGTCGATTCCATTGCCCACGGTGTCTTCTCACCCGAGCAGGCTGACCTGTTCATGCCGGTGGTTTCTTATCTGCTGTATGAAGGAGACCGTTTCTTCCTCATGGCCGATTTCGAAGATTACATCCGTTGCCAGGATCAGGTGGATAAAGCCTATTCCAATCCGGCAAAATGGGCCGAAATGTCCATCCTCAATGTGGCCAACATGGCCAAGTTCTCGAGTGACCGGACCATTCGTGAATACGCAGAGGAAATCTGGGATGTGAAACCGGTGAATATCGACCTGAAGTAACATTCCTGACACTGATCATCCGTAAGGGTCATCCGGTTAACCGGGTGACCCTTTTTTTTATCGGACCGGCACCAAACCGGAGGGTATCGCTTCATCCTTTCACTTTTTCCCGCTATCCTTACACTAATCATCAGAACAGATTAAACCTATCGTAAACACCATCAATAAGATAGAAGATTGGCATGCCGTTTGGATTGCAGAAAGGGAACGGCATTAATGCCGGAAACAATTAAAAAAAGATGCAGAAAAGGAGATAACGGATGAAATGGTGGCCATTAACCTTACTGATTGCTTTCCTGACGGGCGTGACAGGAACCGGTTGCAACAAGGAAGACGATGAACTGACGGGTTTGGAAGAAGAGGCGGCCGAAGCAGTGGCAGGAGCGTTGGGTGGTGAAAAATCCACGCAGGGGATTTCGGGGCAAAGCCAGGATGTCGTGGAATTGACCCGTGGTGCCGCGGCTGGTTTTTCGAAATCGGCCGGATTTGACACAACCGTTTACCGTCAGGGCAATCTGACAGGCGGATATGTGTGGGATTATACCTTCCACTTTTCCTGGGAGTACGGCGCCCGGTTTACAGTAAACTTTACCTATGACATGAAGGGGACCTATGACACCCCGCGGCTGTCTTCCTCTGACAGCTCGGATGCCTCCTGGACGGTGACCGGGCTGCTGCCGGCCGACACCAGTCTGGTAATCAATGGAACCTATGAGAGAAACGGTTCCCAGGCTTCGAAAATCGGACAGAAACGATCTTTTACCTCGAAAGTCGTCATTGGCCTTAAAGACATGACCGTTGGCAAAGTATCGAAAAGAATCACAGGCGGAACCGCCGATTGCACGGTGTCAGGCAGTTCATCTGACGGAAAGTCTTTCAGTTATGTGGGGTCGGTTCTTTTTCATGGCAACCAGAAGGCCACACTGACCCTGAATGGAAGTACGTATGAGCTCAATCTGACAACCGGGAACGCGGCGCTCAAATAGTCCGGCCTGAAGGTATTTCTCTCCTGAATGACCAGCCACCGGTTAACGTGGCTGGTTGCTTTCGGGATGTCCGACACCAAATTCCTCCATCAGTTCCATTCCATACTCCCTGATCTGCTGAATCATCAGAATGGCCCGTTTACCCCGATCGGTCAGTGAATATTCGACTTTGGGCGGCACCACAGGAAACACCTCGCGCCGGATAAATCCTTCCTGTTCCAATGCACGCAACTGACTGGTGAGCATTTTATGGGTGATGTGCGGAATGACCTTCTTTAACTCACTGTATCGCCGGATCCGGTCCTTCAAACGCCAAAGAATCGGCATTTTCCATGTACCTCCGATCCGGTCCATGGCAAACTCGACCGGATTGTAATACAGCTTGTTGTTATACATGAATTCGGGCATGGGTGACTCCTGTCGCGGGTGATACTTTCCTATAAGTGTGTATCGTATTTCATGGGAAGTATATTGAGCAAAATACCACAAACGGGGATCTTTGTCACCATACAGTTTACAGGTAAAAGGAGTATCAGATTATGATGATTGCAGTGATCGGATCGGGAAATGTGGGAGGTGCACTTGCCACTAAATGGGCCGGAAAAGGTCATCAGGTGATTCTTGGTGTGCGCGATATGAACACATTCAAGGGCAAGCATCTGCTTGCAGTTCCCGGAATCACGGCTGCGCCGGTTGCTGAGGCTGTCCGGCAATCGGAGGTGATCCTGATTTCCACACCAGCCACGCAGACCCTCCCGGTGGTCAGAAGCCTTGGTGATACCACCGGAAAAGTCATCATTGATGCCATGAACACGGTAATGGGAAAAGGGGCCGAAGGGTTTGCCAATACAACCGAGGCCATTCTTGCGAACACCCAAACCCGCGATGTGGTGAAGTGTTTCAATACGACCGGATTCAACAACATGGTCAATCCGGTGTATCAGTGCGTTGCCATTGATCTGTTTGTGGCCGGTGACAGTGCGCGGGGACGAGACACGGCCATTCAGCTGGCAAAAGACGCCGGGTTTGCCGACTGCTACTCCATTGGTGGCAATGACAAATTCACTTTGATGGAACAGTTTGCGTGGTTCTGGATCAACCTGGCCATGTTTCAGGGACAGGGTCGTGAAATTGCCTTTAAGCTGCTGAAGCGATGAAAACGGCGGTTGTAACGGGCGCCTCCAAAGGACTCGGTCTGGAATGGTGCCGTCAATTGGCTGCCATGAATTACCGGGTGATTCTCACTGCGCGTGATGCTGAAAAAGCCAGTCAGGCAGCAGCAAAAATCGAAGCACGAGAGGTCCATCCCTATCCGCTTGAGGTGACACGGGAAGATCAGATTGCCGGAATGGCGGGTTGGATCGGTCAGCAGTTCGGACAGGTGGATCTGCTGGTGAACAATGCCGGAATCAATCCGAAGGATTATCCTGATCAATCGAGAATGGCCAAGGCCTTTTATCTGAAGGATCTGGATCCGGAAGAAATGATGGAGGTCTTCAGGGTAAACAGTCTGGCTCCGCTGCTGATGACCAAACATCTGCGGCCTTTGCTGAATAAAAGTGACCGGCCGGTCGTTCTGAGCATATCCAGCTGGCTGGGATCGGTTTCAAGCCTGTCCTTCGGTGGCCATTATGGGTATGTGGGAAGTAAAAACCTGCTGAATGTACTGAACCGGTCCATGGCTTTTGAGCTCCGGGAAGAGGGCATCATTTGTGTGACGGTTAATCCTGGATGGGTTCAGACCGACATGGGCGGTTCACGGGCCCGATTCACCACCAGCCAGTCGGTTTCAAACCTGATCACGCAGGTCGTTGACCGGCTAACCCTTGCCGATTCGGGTCGGTTCATCAATTATGACGGGACCGACCACCCGTGGTGAACCCTTGTCACATGGAATAAGAAATCCCGGTTGTTATTTGGTGGTCTCACCACCCATTTGGGTAAAGACGTGATCGACGGGCTCCCATAATTCGATCTTGTTTCCCTCGGGATCCAAAATGTGGACAAACTTACCATAATCGTAAACAGCCACTTCGTCGAGAATGGTCACCCCGGCAGACTTCAGTTTCTCCAGCAAACCGGTCAGATTCTGTACGCGGTAATTGATCATGAAAGGCTTGACTGAGGGGGAAAAGTAAGTGGTATCCGAGGGGAACGGACTCCACTGCAGATAGTTGATTTCATCGGGACTGTTGGCGTTTCTGAATTCAAAACTGGATCCGTAATCGTTAACCGCCAGTCCCAGCTGCTTTCCATACCATTCCCGCAATTCAGCCGGTTTTTCAGAGAAAAAGAAGACTCCCCCGATTCCGGTGACTTTTGGTGTATCTGATGATTGTCCCATGCCAACCTCCCGTTCTGTCTGATTTGTTTGTTCGGAAAGTCGGCAGGAACCCGTGGGAAATCAACCCACCGGCTTGCTGGCTCTGAGCTGGCTCTGCCAGTAAGACAAAGTGAAAAGGCCAAAAACCGGAATCATCATCAACATTCCAGTATCCCATCCGAACACCATCAGGTTGGAATAAACGGCACCGATGAGATCAAACGCCAGTCCGGCATAGGCCCATTCTTTGACCCGATTCAGAAATGGCATCAGGATGGCCAGACAGCCCAGCAATTTGGCAACGCCAATGAACGGTATGAAATAGACAGGGTATCCCAGTTTCGTGATAAAGTCGACGGCCTCGGGAACCATCATCACATCAGGAATGGCTGAAAAGGCCATGAATCCGGCAAAAAGCCCGGTGGAAACCCAGTAAAGTGTCGGTCGGTAGGTCATTGGTTCTCCTTTGTCTGATGGTTCACCATCCAGTTGATTCCGAACCGGTCGGTCAGACTTCCGAAATAGGCACCCCAGAACATGTCCTGAATCGGCATGGAAATGGACCCACCTTCGGCAAGTGCGTGGAAAATCCGGTTGGCTTCTTCACGTGAATCGGGTTCCAGATTGATGTGCATGTTGTTTCCCGGGGTAACGGTAAATCCCATTTCCTTCGGTGCATCGGTTCCCATCAGTACATGCCCGCCCAGCAGCGGCAGTTCCACATGAAGAACCAGGTTTTTGACCTTATCAGACATGGGAGGCTGTCCGGGATCGGCGGGAATATCCCCAAACCGTTGAATACCGTGGATAAATGCGGTACCGAATACCGATTGATAGAACCGGAATGCTTCCTCGGTGTTTCCGGGGAAGTTGACGTAGGTAGAGACTCTGGGTGAGACAGTTGTCTTCTTTTGCCGGCGTAGATAAAACTGGGCAGCAATGTACTCGTCCAGGTTTTCCATCCCCATGGTAAAACCTTCTTTAAAGCCCATCTGAATGATGGTTTCCAGGTCGGCCAGCGACTGAAATTGCAAATGCATGGTGACCATGGTCGAATCGGGGCCGGTTGAAGCAAACTCATTGTTCCAGTCGACCCTCGGCTTGGTCTGGTTAATGGCTCCGGTTTCATCACAGAAGGCATCGTAACCGCTGTAGCGTTTTTGCTGCTCGATGGATTCATAGTTAAATAAACACCAATGACGGTCCCCTTCAGGTCCGATCATGCAATACAGCCACTGCCCGCCCACAGAAAAGTTCATTGATCGGGTTTCAGCCCGGTATGGTTTGGGGGCCCACCAGCGGTCCAGCAGGTCGGCTTCGGTCCATGCTGACCATACCAGATCAAGCGGAGCATTAAATGATCGTTCCACCCGGATCCGGTTTGAAGGTTTGTCGGTGATGAAGTTAAATACAGCCTGACTCATACTGGTTTCTCTTTCAGTTGGATTAATACATCGTCGAGTTGATTAAATCGCTGACCAAGCAGGTGCCGGAACTGACTCAGCCACTGATCCAGTTCCGCAAGCCGGTCCGGATTCAGTTGATAGTGAATCTCGCGACCCTGCTGAACGGGAGACACCACCTGGCACTCCGTCATAATCTGAAGGTGCTTCGAAACAGCCTGCCGGCTGACCGCAAAGTGATCAGCAATGCCCCCGGCCGTCATGGTATTGACAGCCAGCAGCATCAGGATCGCACGGCGGGTCGGATCGGCAATGGCCTGAAACGGATCTCGGCGCATGGAACTCCTTGTTCAGCTCAACCAAAGACAAAGATATATGCAACCATTCGGTTGCGCAACTAATCAGTAGATTGAACCGGTTGCTGTGAAATTGGGGTCAGTCCGGGAGAAGGTAGTTTCTGACGTCCCGTCCGATCCACCGGGAGGTGGGGTCGTTGCTGGCGAGCAGATCACCGGCCAGTTGGATGATGGAGGGAACCAGAGCAGATCGTTTACGGCCGGTTTGTCGCAATGCCCAGGAAATGGCCTTTTTCACGAAATTCCGGGGATCGGTTGCATAAGTCCGGCAGTAGGGAAGCGAGCGGATAAATCCGTCATCCGGTGCTTTAAGATCCTTGACGGCCAGAACGGCAATCATGACAAAACCGGCACGGCGGATAAACTCCCGGTCGTCTTCCATCCAGGAAAATGGCACCAGCCAGCGGTCAGGAGAGGTGGCAAAGGCATTCAGGCAGACCTGATCACAAACATCCCAGCTGTCGAAGCAGGTGACCCAATCCTGCATCAGTTCCTGGGTCATGCGTTTCGGCTCGGCCATCATGGATGCCAGAATTCTGGCCTCATGGTAACCAGACTGATACAACTCCAGTGCTGCCTCGTGATTCCGCTTATTGGAACGGGCCAGTTCCCTCAGGCGCGGAATGGAAATACCGAGTGTCCCTGCCGGATTGATGCCAAAACGGGCCATTCCCTCCCGGTTCACCGGGTTGGTTTCAGAAATGAGAATGCTGAGTAGTTCTCTGGCCGTTTGCATGCAGACCGGCTTACATCCGGATCACCACTTTGCCGGCAGCATGTCCGTGACGGATCCGTTCAAAACCTTCTGCTGTTTTTTCAAGGGGAAGGATGGTATCGATGACTGGTTTCAGGTGACCGGATCCAGCAAGATTGGAGAGAAAATCCAGATCTTCTGCATTGGGTTTGGCCATATGAGGCCTGATAGCCCGGGAACCGAAGGACCAGAGCCATCCGAACAGAAGGGATCGGAAAATCTGTGAATAGGAACCACCGATCACCACGCAGGTACCGCCTGGTTTCAGGTGACGGTAATAGGTCCGGAGGGGGTGATTGCCATTCACAGCCAGAATCACATCATAACGGGTTTTGGTGGTCGTCCAGTCGGTGGTGGAGTAATCAAACACCTTGCTTGCACCCAGATCTGAAACGGTCTGAACGTGACGGGTGCTGCAGACCGCTGAAACGATGGCTCCGGAATGCCGCGCAATCTGAATGGCCAGCGTCCCGACGCCACCCGAGGCACCGACGATCAGTACCGAGCTTCCGGGCTCAAGGTGTGCCTTGTCGCGAAGGGCCTGCAGGGCGGTGACGCCCGCAAGCGGCAGGCAGGCGGCCTGTTCGGGTGGTAGAGTGGATGGACGGAAGGATACCAGAGATTCAGAAACAGCCACCAGATTGCCCAGGCCGCCAAATCCTGCTCCCGAAAGGTCTGCCATCACCGCATCCCCCTCTTTAAACCGTGTACAGCCGGGACCCACGCCAATGACCAGGCCCGTGACATCAGCACCGAAAATCCCATGTTTTGGGATGGAACCCAGTTGCATGGTTCGGTAGTCGGCTGCATTCAGGGAGACAGCTTCAACCCGTATCAGGAGTTGGTTGTCTGCAGGGACGGGATCGGGCAGGGTTTTGAGGGAGAAGGTTTTATCTGATTTCTGATAAACGATGGCCTGCATCGGTAAGCATCTTTCAATATTTATTAAACATTAATATGTACAGACCTTCCGTCCGATGAAAGCAGGAGAGGTCACACAGGTCTGACTTCGTGATCTCACCCACAAGGTAGCCGGTCAGCCTGGACCAGAGAGCTTTTTTTTCAGTAAAGGGGCGGTCATGATTTCAAAGGACCGCCGGGCGCCCGGTGTCAGGGTGTCGGTGTACCTGTCTTCAAAGACAGGACCCAGTTCGGAAATCAGTTCCGGATAGTGTTTTGCCATCTTCAGGATCAGTTTCAGGGCATTCAGCCGCACCGAAGGCTGTTTATCGATTTCCTCCCAGACAGTCAGGCAGAAATCAAAAACACGGCCTTCCAGCTTGTCCGGAATGGTCAACCGCTGCATAACCATCAGCCATTCCCTGATCAGGTTATCAGGCAGGGAGGGCAGGCGTTTGATCATGGAGGAAAGGTGGGGAATCACGCGTGGGTCATCGGGTTCCATGGCATCCCACAGCACCCAGGCCGCGCGCCAGGAGAGATGTCCCTGGTCACCAGAGGCCAATCGGATCAGAACCGGCATGGAATCCGGCGTCCGGCGGACCCACCGGACCATTTCTGGTTTCCTTCGTGTGGTCAGGATTTCTGAGAGTTTTTCCTCGATCGTTTTCATGACCGGCGTTTGGGAGATTCCTTATAAAAATTCTTAACCAGTTTGCCAATGATCTTTTCCTTGCGTTTACGGTCGGCGGCAGAGGTTTCATAATACCGACGCTCCCGGTCCAGCTTCAGATAATGATCGTAAATGTCCCGTTCCAGTTCACCCGTGCCGACTGCACCGATAACTGCACATCCCGATTCGTGGGTATGAGTACAATCTGAGAACCGGCAACCGGAGGCCAGACGGCTGATCTGGTCGAAGGTGATTGCCAGTCCGCCTCCATCGGCCAATCCGAGTTCCCTCATGCCGGGCGTGTCGATCAGTAACGCCCCGGAAGGAAGGCGGATCAGTTCACGGTGACTGGTGGTGTGTCTGCCCTTTCCGGTGATCTCACTGATCGTTTGGGTTTCAAGCCGCTTCTCTCCGGTAAGAGTATTGATCAGCGTGGATTTTCCCACACCCGAGGAACCCAGACACGCATACGTTTTGTGGGGTTCCAGCAGATGAAGCAGATCGGGTAGTCCTTCCCCTGTTTCATTGCTGATGGCCACCACGTTCAACCCCGGAAACCGCCGTGTTACCGAGGTAAGCATGGACTGAAGATCAGCGGGAGAGACCAGGTCGGTTTTTGTTAGAATCATGACGGCGGGAACCGGTGCGTCGTTGCAGATGGTCAGATATCGTTCCAGCCGGTTCAGATTAAAATCCCGGTCAGCCGCCTGAACCAGAAGTGCCAGATCCAGATTGGCAACCAATGGCTGCGCTTCAGACTCCCGTCCTGGATCCCTGCGCTTCAGAAGCGACCGTCTGGGTAAAACCGAATGAATCAGCGCCAGATCCGGATCGGGAATCCGGATGGCCACCCAGTCACCAACCACGGGGAAATCTTCCCTGCTGTTGGCCGAGAAGCGCAGATTTCCGGTCAATTCGGCTTCTTTTTCGCCCTCTCCGCATACGATGATAAACCGGTCGCGGTGAACGGCCACCACGCGTCCGGGGAAGAGACCATCCTGAGGGTGCTGACTGAACCAGGCTTCTTGTTCCGGACCAAATCCATATCCGGACAGATCAGGGGAAAGGGATTGCATGTGATTTTGACTGAATTGGTGACAGAAAATCCGATGACCTGCTCAGGGAGCAACCATCATGGCCATGGGAAGAACAAAAAGCAGAAGGAGTATGTAAAAACCGATGACCACGATGGAAAGGATTCCCAAAAAGCGGAACAGTGTTTTCAGATGGCTGAATCCTTCGGTGAACCGGTCCTGCAGGTTCATTTCCACAGCCTCACGAATGGATGCAGAAAACAGATATAACTGATGAACAGGCACAAAATACAGCGCCGCGAAAACCAGATAGATCAGACCAAACAACGAGGTCGGAAGAGCCGATCCGGTTCCGGGGATCAGGGATCCGAGAAACATCATCACGAGTGCGGCACAAATCATAATACCAAGTCCGATATAGCCAAGGATCGCCAGAAATTTTCCCCATTTTGAAGTCTCCACCAGGAAGCCCCTGATGGCGGAGTCTGCAAAAAGAACCGGTTCGGGCGGCGTAACGGATTCCTGTGCGGAGATGGGTTCAAGTGAGTCTGTCATAAGGTGTTCCTTAAAATGAAGATTGTGGAAATAAAGGAACTGAATATCGGAAAAAGGAATGAAATCTGAAGTCGGGTTGAAGGAAAAATAAGACCGGGTGTCTGGGAAACCTGTTCAGGAATTTGTGACAGATCAACGGACCCGGTGAGCATGGAAGGGGAAGGAAACCCTGAATAATTCAGGCTGCAAAGTAAAACAGACTGAAAAGGAAGACCAGCGGAAAAACAATCCGGGCATACCGGTTGATCCGTTCGACCAGCACGAGGGAGGATGCATCTCTTTTGCGGTCAAGATAATAGCTCCAGAGGGATACGGTCATGGAAACAGCAATTAGGAAATAACACGTATAGAAGACCTTGTCCACATAGATGATATATCCGATCTGAGGAAGGTCGCTGTTCACGGCCAGCTGAAAGGCAATGGCGCTCAGAAGCGAGGTAACCGTCAATCCGGCAGCAATGTCAATTTTCTCGGCCGGGATGAAGAAAAGCAGATAGACAAGAAACAGAATAATAGCCAGCGGAATAATCAGTTTGGCGATATACGGAACAAAGGATCGTTCGATCAGAATGGTGATTTTCATCCGGCTGTATTCAGAAGCAGGAGGAAATTCAGGATCACCGAAATCGGTATTGTAAATGCCGTTGTTGGTGGAAAAACGGGTTCCCTTAATCTTAAAATTCACCGACTCATTTCTAAGCATATCGGATGAAAGTCCAAAAAAGCCGGGCATCTGACCCGATTTGAGAAAAGAAACGGTATCGGTGATAAAACGAAATCCGGGAACCGGTATCAGGACATTTTCCATCATGATATTAAATTCCTGATTGTCGAAGGGATACCGGGTATAGTCAGGATCAAAATAGAAACTACCCTGATGGTAGCCTGAATAGTAAAAGTGGTTGGGGGACAATTCCTTGATTTCCTGAATCTCGGTGAGAATGCCACCCACTTTCGCCTGATGGGCATTGATGTATTCGAGGTTTACAATGTCTTCATTGGACCAGCCGGTGACCAGACTGTCATTGGTGAATTTCATCCACCAGTAAAACTCGGCGTAGAATTTACCATCGGCGAAATCGGGAACGATTTTTTTCAGGTGAAGCCCGTAAACGGTTTCAATGACGGGTTCCGGTTCAGAAGCATGACCGATCGGAGCAACCATCAGCATGCTGAGCAGAGGTAAAAAGAGTCTGATTCCGGACAGAAAACGAAACATCATGGACTGAATATACGCTATCAGTTGGCAGAGCAACAAAATCAGAACAGACCGTGCTGATTGGGTGACTCTTTTACAAGTTCCTGCGACGCTTCCCAGGCTTCGGCGATCAGGCCATCCTGAAAACGAAAAATGTGGATCACCGAATAGATTGAATCACCAAAAACCACTTTTCCATGAACCGTGGTCAGGGCTCCATCTTCCAAAGCACGCAACACGTCATACGACTTATCCGGGAATTGCCGGGCATGATCGGCCATGGCCTGCCGGAAGGATTGCTGATCGCCGGAAAAATAGGGATTGTGATGAATAAATTGCGGATGAATAAAAGATTGAAACGCTTCATCCACTTTTCCTGCCGAGGCAAGGGTGAGAAAGGCAACCGATTTTTCTTTAATTGTCATGGCATCTGTGAGGCTGGTTTTCTGGTCAGTAAAATCTGATGAGTCTCGGTGCCAGATCCCGGTCGCTCCCAATGAAGGGACTGTAAATCAGGTTTTTCGAATCCGGCTTCCAGCATCCAATCTGAAATAACTTCAGCCTGATAGTAATAAAAGTACACACGGTCACCCCGTTTGTTGCTCTGAAATCCGGAACGCTCCGGGTTTCCTTCCACCAGACTCAGGTAGAACAGTCCATCAGGCAGAAGCAGGTCAAAGCTGTCCCTGATCAGACGTTTTCCATCCTCCGGCGATAAATAAGGCAAACAAAAACCCCCCATCACGCCATGAAACCGTTCCTGCAGCGTGCCGATGTGCCGGATATCCATAACCTGGAACCGGGCACCGGGCACGCGTTGGCTGGCAAGGGAAACCATCGCCGGGGCATAGTCAGTCCCCAGAACCGACAGATCGGGACGCATTTTTAACAAATAGCCGGCAATGGTTCCCGGACCGCATCCGACATCAAGAATGCGGGCTCCCGGAACCTGAATCTGCCCGAGGAACCGGTCATACCCGGGTTGGTAGATGGTGAGCGACCCAATGCGGGTTTCATAGTCCGCCGCTACCCGGTTCCAGGTAGAAGCCGTTTCGTTATCTTCCGGACGGTGAAAATGAGGTGTTGGCTCCGTCATCGGTCACTCCCGGTTCTGCATGACAAAAAAACCATAGCTGTAAAAGGCCTGATATCTGATGAACAATTCCCGTTCCTGTTGGTCCTCGCCTGCGACTGCCTGTGCCGCCTCAGAATGATGATGCCGGTTTAAAAATCCGGGGATTCTGTCTCTCGTTGGAAGGTAATACTCTTCCATCCAGCAGGAAGGAGGCAGAATGAAATGGGCTGCCGGCGTATAACCAGCCTGCTCAATTTCTCTGACCTTGTCCGAAACCGTCTTCATTTGTTGGTAAGATGCTGACCAGAATCGGTCGATTTCATGTGGACGCGAACCGGTGGTCCAGCAGATGTCGCTGACGGCCAGCCAGCCATCCGGTTTCAGAAATGGTTTCCAGGCTGCTAACCCCTCCCGGAAACCCATCTGATAAATGGCTCCCTCCGACCAGATCAGATCAAAAGTGCCCGGCTGAAACGGCAGCTGGTCCATGGAAGCTTCAACGGGAGAAACCCGATGAGAAAAACCAGCCTGTGTCATCCTGCCAGACAAGTGCTGAAGCAGAACAGCCGATAAATCAATGGCTGCAATGGTTCCCGTTGTTTCACCGGCAAGAACCAACGTGGAAGCCCCGGTACCGCAACCGATATCGGCTATTTGCGGAGTGGGTCTGGTGGCCACATCGGTAAACTGCAGCGCCAGCCGTGTGTGAAAATCACTGCCCGGACCCTGACGGTGCCCGTTTTTGTGCAGATCAATCAAAAGGTCCAGAGGGTTCATATGAAGGCTGATTGGCAAGCTTGAAAAAATATTGAATTACCGACTGCCATGGAGGGTTTAGTTAAAGGACTTCAGTTGCAAATAGCACCGGCCCTGTACGGCATGGCTTCAAACACATGCCCGTGATGCAAGCCGACGGGTCTGGGTTCGGTGTTCAGAAAATCGAACGGAATGGTCTGATCGGACCGTTCGGAAAAAGACTGTGTCACATCAAAATGAAGGTGCGGATACCGGCTCTGCCCCGAATTTCCGCTGAGTCCGATGGTATCACCCGGCTGAACCCACTCGTTAATGGAAACCAGCACACCCTTTTGCGTGAGATGAACGTACCGGGCAAAGGTGGAATCGGCATGACGGATGATGATCACATTCTCATGACCAATGGCGTGGTCGTTATCAGAAAAGGAAGCATTGGTATGTACCACCTGTCCGGCTCTGGAAGCGGTAATCACCGACCCAACAGGCATGATAAAGTCGACAGAATACCTGAAACTGCCATGGTGAGAAAAGTCGGAATTAAATCCCTGTGAACAGTAATACGCCCGGCCTACAGGGAAGGGGAGAACAAATCCGGCCTCAGGAATGGGTGCAAGATCAGGGTCCTCCGTCCAGTTGTCGCAGGAAAAGGACAGAAGCGATAAGAAAAGAATCCGGATCATTCGCATTTGATCAGTTCTTGTTTTGGTTAACAGGTTACCCATTTCTGGATGGATCAGCCAACTGGTTTTGTTTCTGTCAATTTTTCAATCTGCCGGTTCTGAATCCGGGAAAACAAAACGAGCATGCAGATGGCACCAATGGTTGCATACAGCATGTCCGATTGGGTATCCCACACGTAGCCCTGAGTTCCGAGAAACGCCTCGGCCGATTCCCCCGACAGTTCCGCGACCATCCACTCGATAAATTCATACACCGCACTGATACTCAGACAAACCGTCACCACGAGCACCGGCATCCATTTTTTACTTTGTATCACCGCATGCCGGATGAACAATTCCCGCACGATCATGGCCGGAACAAATCCCTGTGCAAAATGACCCACCTTGTCGTAATTATTCCGGCTCTGGTGAAACGTATCTCTGATCCAATCGAACAAAGGCACCTCGGCGTAGGTGTAATGCCCGCCGACAAACAGAATGTAGCAATGGATCAGAATAAACCCATAGGTCAGGTCGGTGAAGCGGAATTGCCGGTATGTGGCCAGCAAAATCACCAGACCGATCACGGCAGGGACAATCTCGAGAAACCAGGTGAAATAGTCGTGAGGCTGAATGCCCGACCAGATCAGTCCGGCCAGAAACAGAACGAGGAGGAAAAGGTGTTTGTTCATTGGGGTCTCAATTTCTCAGAAAAAACAATTTGAAAAGGTAGGTAATCACTTCATTGTAAAAAAACAAAAAGGATTTCAATTTTGGGCGCCTGATTGTTTCCCGCCTTTTTTAATGGCAGTCTCCAAAGCCTTCATAAACTTTGTTTTTAACGGAGAATGGGTGTTTGCATTCATGATCCTCCTTTTGATTTGATGCAAATCGAATCCATCGTAAATCGGGCTTTCAACCATCCCAAGAATAATCCTGATAGTGGATTCAGAAACATGTGAATCGATCAGTCTGATTAATTCTTCAGGATACAGAGCCAGCAGCTGTAGAAACATTTCTCCGGAATGTTCTGTAAACTCGACATTTTTTCTACATGATGGATCCAAAGTATACAGAAAACTCACAAGGGCCTGATCGGTAAGATTGGCAAGTGAGTCCCCAGGAAATGTCCAGCAGGCGGCGTTGCATAAACAAGAATGTTTCAGTGAATCAGTCGGCGTTTTTACCGGCTGACCGATTCCTCCGATTGGAATTAAAACCAAAAGGATCCACATATATCTTATGAGGAAGGAGAATGTTATCATTGACATGTTCCTTTCTTGAATGAACTAGCCTCATACCATATTGTTTATCTTTGGACGACTTCTCAGCACCTCATATTCCAGCACCAGCGCAAGATAATACGCCTCACAATCGAACCGGATCTGAAAAAGCGGCCAATGGGCAAACCGGTTTAACAGAAAATGCGTGGTTCCTTTCAGCATCGGCGCAATGAAAAATCCGAGGGTTTTCATGTCGGCTTTCAGGGTGTCCATCGTCCAGGAAACGTCAGGAACTCCTGCCCCCATCCTGAGAAGCGAAGTGCTTAGTAAAATCCGCTTTAAACCCGAAGCGGTGCTTGCTGAGAGGTCCTGCAATCGCCGGATGATCAGGTCGCCCGGCAGATATTGTTCCGCATCGGGTAGTTCGGCGTACAACCGTGCAATGTGATAATACATCACCACCGGATCGGGATAGGTGTAACTGATGTGAAAAGGTCGCTGCTCAATGTCACCATTCTGGATGGCCAGCCGGATATATGCGAACGAATCCAGATCCTGCTCATTGAATTCAAACCGGTTTCGGATGACAAAACACAGAATATTGGTCAGGACACACAGATCAAACTCAACTGGCATTTTTCCCGATCCGAACCAGACGCTGTAAGCCTTCAGATTCTGATAGACGGGAAGGCTGGATTGAATACATTTCCGTTTCTGGTTGGAAAATTCAATCAACTGTTCTCTGATCTGCTCAACATCATTGGAATTTAACTGCCCAACCCGCTGCAAAACCAGACTGAGCATGCACGTATCATCGGCATCATCGGCCAGTTCGAAATGCTTCAGTTTTGAAAGAAAAAATCCGTTGGGATAATGCGCTGGCGGATTCCGCTGATAAAAGTTATACAGCGAAGGATGACGGGTACTCCGGAAACGGGGAAAAAGAGTGGTCACACGGCCGGTCAGTTTTAAAATCCGCTGCTGTTGCGGTCCGGTCAGATGGGGCAATAAATCGAGAAGAGTCAGTGCAATCAGGGCGGAAAAATAAATATTGGAATCATGCCGTTGATAACCCAGCAAGCCATTGGACCGGATGGTTGGAAACAACCCGGCGGGATAGTATCGGTTTGAGTCGGTTACCTGCCGGCTCTCAATGTCGGCGAGCAGTGAATCGATGACGGAATTCATGGATGGCAGGTCAGGCTCTCACGTCTTTTTGACTTCTCTGATATCCGGATTGGAGATCGCGTCTATCATTCCCTGAAAAATAAAATGATGGAAGGGCAATACCGAATACCAGTACAACCGTCCTGCAAGTCCCAGGGGTCTGAATGTAGCGGTTTGGATCAGCTGGTTTGCTTCCAGCCTGAACTCCAGCCAGGCCTCGCCGGGTAATTTCATTTCTGCAAACAGCAGCAAACGCCCTTCCTCCCGGTTTGCATAGAGCACCCGCCAGAAATCGAGCGTATCACCGGGAGAGATGCTGTCCCGGTTGGTCCGCCCGCGTCGCAACCCGACACCACCAATCAGTTTATCGAGAAATCCGCGGATTTCCCACAAAAAATCGCCGTAATACCAACCGGTTTCTCCGCCAATGGACCAGATTCTGGCCAGGCTGACCGATCTGTCCTGAATGGATGCTACCCGGCGGTCGGTAAAACACCCATGGGTGGGAACCTGAATGAAATCAGAAATCCGGATCTTCAGGTTGCTGCTGATGCTTGAATCTTTCCAGCTGGACTCAATTTCATTGTTCTCGATTTTGGTAAACGCCCGCTTCAGCGCTTCCCGGTAACCGATTGGCTTCATATCCAGAATGGAATTGATCCGGGTGTCCCGGCAAACCACTTCGACCGACATGCTGTCCACCAGATTTCTGGCCAGATTAAACGAGGTGGACGTCACAAAATACAACCAGTAAGAAGAGAGCCTCGGTGAAAGTACCGGGACGGTCCAGATGTGTCGTTTTAATTGTCTGGAATCGGCATATCCCAGCAACATGTCCCGGTAAGTGAGTATGTCGGTTCCTCCGATATCAAACACCTGATCGAACGTGTTTTCATTCATCAGGGAACCGGTGAGAATGCTGATCACATCTGCAATGGCGATTGGCTGGCAGCGGGTATTCAGCCATTTCGGTGCAATCATCACAGGCAATACCTCCACCAGATCCCGGATGATTTCGAAGGAGGCACTGCCGGACCCGATGATAATGCCCGCACGGAAGGCAGTGAAATGATAAGGACCCCTGGCCAGTTCCTGTTCGACGGTTAAACGGGATCCAAGGTGGTCAGATAAAGTCTCCTCATTTGCAATTCCACCCAGATACATCACATGCTTTACAGAGGTACGGGCCAGGGCATCCCTGAAATGAATGGCCGATTGCTGCTCGGTCTGACGGTAATCAGTGCTGGCCGACATGGAATGTACCAGATAGTACGCGGCATCGATGTCTTTTGGCAGACCATCCAGAGCTCCGGCAGTGGACAGGTCGGCTTCGTAGAGCGTGATAAACGGTTGAAGGGAAGCTGGCGGAGAAAACCGTGCCCGGTCCCTGACGCAGCAAATGACGTGATGTCCGTTCCTGATCAGGGCAGAAAGCAGTCGTTTTCCAATGTATCCGGTGGCGCCGGTGAGCAGAATGGTCATGAAAACCTCACGGTAAAAAATTACAAAAGGACAGGATCGGAATCATTCTGTATTCCGTTTATAGTCTGACCACATGGTTGAGAATAAACACTCATGGTCAGCCGTGTGGTTTCATCAATGAGACCAGAAATACCATGTTGCAAAGCGGAGGTGATTGATTGCGTATTCTTTGTACCGCTCTGATGGTGTAAGGACCCTGTCTGCCTTTTTAAAACGGCGGTCATCAGAGTGCTGGTTGCTTCCTTGAAAAAACGGTAACCCTGTTTTTGCCTTCATGTTTCGAAATATACAAGGCGTCATCTGCATTTTTTATCAGTTCAGTTTTTGTCATGGTTCCCGAATAGGTGGAAATTCCGATGCTGACGGTTACTTTCAATTGATCAGAAAAGGATGTCTCGATGCTTTCACGTATCCGGCCTGCAATTTCCTTTGCCAGATGAACCCGGGTATGCGGAAGTAAGACCATAAATTCCTCTCCACCAAATCGTGCACAAACATCCAGATCTCTCAGTGAAAGATTGATCAGATTAGACAGACGGACCAGTACCTCATCTCCTTTTTGATGCCCATACCGGTCATTGATGCGTTTAAAATCATCAATATCAATCAGAAGCAACGAAAATATGGTACGGTAGCGTTTGAACCTGCTGATTTCCTCTTCGATCTTGATAAAAAGATACTGCCGGTTATATAATTTTGTCAGCAGATCCACAGAGGTCATTTCAGCGATTTTTCCAATGAAACTTTCCCCGATTAATTTCGGATGCTGAATTTCACTTCTGATATTGGTCAGATAATCCAGCGTGGCAACGGTGATTTCTACATTCCTTCCAAGTACCCGGCACAGATTGGCTTTATGCTCAATGATCTCGTTCCACAAGGTTTTTGCCTCCCTGATGTCAAATACCTTATGGCAGATATAAAACAGTAATTTAACATAAAGATCACCCCCGGTTTCCTTCAGTAAGGAATCGTACAGTTCCTTTTCTTCAGGGGTCATCGATTTATCACCCGCAATTCCCGATATAAATTCAAACGTAAATATCTTGTTATTGATTATCTCAAATAATTTATTCTCATTGCTCAGATCACTCTTCATGGCTGCGAGCACTTTCTTCCGGTTTGATGAGGGTGTGTCCCATGAGTAAAACGTGGACATCAACTGGCAGATCCTGCTTTTGCGAATGACCCGACCTAACCATCGGCGGGTAACCAACCTGGCTGGTAAAATCGGAGAGCAGGCCTGATGTCAGGTTTTTAAACGTCATGAAGGGAAAAGGATTTTTTCAAAATGCACAAACAGGGTCCTTTGTCGAAAATTCCGGGTATACCGATAAAGATGTGATATTCCTGATTGTTTTACTCTCCCTCAGATCGTGATTTCAATCCGGTTGCCCTCGGGATCGGGTACCACACTTTCAAAATAACCATCTCCCGTGGTCCTCGGCTCTCCGATGATGGAAAAACCATCCTGTCTGAGGCGCTCCGTCAGTTCCGTCACCCGCTCCCGGCTTCCCACCGACAAAGCCAGATGAACCAGTCCCTGATAATGAAGGCCCGGATCCCGCGGCAATTCCTGAATGCCCGGCCGGGTCATCAGCTCCAGCCTGGACCCACTCTCAAATTCAAGAAAGTACGATTCAAATTCCGTAACCGGATTCCGGTACTTGCGTCCTGCTTTCGCACCGAAGTATGTTTCATAAAACGTTCTCATTTGCTCCAGATCCCGGGTCCAGATGGCAATGTGTTCAATTTTCATGGTTCAGTATTTTTACCGGAATCAGTTAACGGTTGACCGGGCTGATAAACAAGCAGAACCGCGCCCGACCCGAACGTACGGGTTCTAACCAATGTCAGGTTCCGGTGGCCACCCAGGTCCCTGAAAAGCGGCAATCCGCCTCCTGCCAGCACCGGATGGAGACAAATCTGATACTCATCAATCAGATCTGCCCCGGTCAGTTGAACGATCAGACCCGGACTGCCCACATACAGGTTTTTTCCCGGTTGCTGCCTGAGTGATTGAACCGTTTCTGTCAGCGGGGCAGTGGCAAGCGTCGCACTGGCCCAGCCGGTCTCTTTCAAGGTGCGGGAAAACACCAGCTTGGGCACCCGGTCGATGGCCCTGGCAAATGCATCCATCGAAGGTTCACCGGATGGATTCGATAAAAGAGTCTGCCAGTATTGCATCAGCTGATAGGTGGTCCGGCCGTACAGAAGAAGGCCGGCTTCATCGAGCAATCCGGCATAATACCGGTGGATCTCTTCATCCGGATCGACTGCTGTGTGGTCACAGTACCCATCCAGCGTCATGTTGATGGCCGCAATCAGTTTTCTCATCGCCCCTGATCTCCTGTCTCCTTGTCTGATTTTAACCGCACTCCTTCCCCAAGAGTCCCTTTCAGTACCGTGGCACCAGCCAGCAGGGTTGCTGCAAACAACGCGGAAAAAAGTCCCATTGCCACACCGCCTGCCCGGTCATCTGTTGTGTTCATCAGGATGATACCTTCCCCGGTTACGACGAAACAGAGCAGGAGGACGCCACAGACCTGAATGATCCGGATGGTCCTCAAAGCTTCCTTCGTGAAAACAGAACCGGTCCGGGCCTGGTTCAGCTGTCTCAGAATCTGATATCCGCCCACAAAAAACGGAATGGATCCGATATAGACGAAAGCCAGAAACGGATCCGTAAAGTAAATCTTAAAAACGGTTGAATGAACATGTCGTCCTTCCAGATGCGGTTCCCACAACAGGAAGACCAGGGTTCCGGCACAAATGATCAGAACAATCACTTGCAAAACGAGGAGAGACAGATTTTTCATTTAGCTTTCAGTAAAGTGTCTGGTGGTCCGATGGAGGTTCCGGTGGCGATTGATCTGTCACAGTTCACCCAGAATCTTCATGATTCGTTTTCCCGAAACGGACCAGTTTAACCGGTTTTGATACTCGCCAAAAGACGATAAACACAAGGAGCGGTATTCTGCCTTGTCAGAAAAAACAGCAGCAATATAATCACACAGGCACGTCATTTCTTCCGGCAGGGAGAACAGATGTCCGTTAATGTCGTTTCGGATGATGGTGGGAATTCCTCCGACCTTGGTGGAAATACAGGGAAGACCAAATGAGTTTGCCTCAGAATAGACAACGGGTGTGCAGTCAGCCAGGGTGGGAAGCAGCAGAAAATGACAGGTCCTGAATAACTGCTCCAGTTCACTGAGACCTGCACAGGTACATTTGCTGATGTATCCATGATTGATGATCGTATCGGGGTTGATAGTACAGGGAATTCGCTCGGACCCAACTGTGTGCAGAATGGTTCTGATCCCCGATGCATTTAACCGGTTGGTGATTTCAACGGCCTGATCGCCTCCCTTTCTTTCCCACTCCACGCCGATAAATAAAAGATCAAGCCGGTCCGTATTCCGTCTCTGAACCAGATCGGACACGTCGCTCAAAGTCCGGTTTCCGGGCAGATTGGATCCGAAGGGAACCACCTGAATTTTTTCGGGAGAAATTCCATAAGTGTGAATGGCGCTGTCTGCTGCCCACTGGGATGAATAAATAATCAGGGAGGCGGTCTCCAGGGAAATTTTTTCAAGCTGGTGACCATGCCGGATCGTTTCGCTGCTCAGATCTGAAAAGCTGCTGTAGAAATTGATCAGTGAGGCAAAGGTGGCGTCTGTGTAGATAACTTTTGGCAGATGCGTTTCCAATAAGGCTACCGGTATGGATCCGGGTGAAAAAACAAGATCCGTATCTGGCTTCAGCCGGTTCAGAATGTGGTGGGCGTATTGCCTGGCAACAAAGGGTTCGCGGTCTAAATCAAAATGCAGGGATGAAAGATGGCGGTAATATCTCAGTTTCAGTCTGATAAGCAGATTCAGACTGAAATGGAGATTACCAATGAAATCAAGGTCTGCCTCCTGCGATTCCAGCATCCGGGCAATGGAACAATCAAGACCAGACCAATGGCTGATGTCCAACGCATCATGGATGGTGGTATAGGCAATCTTCATGATTCAATGAATCCATTTTCGCTGACCGTAGGTGAAGTTCCCTTGACGGATTGGCGGGATAGCACTGGGTATTCTTTGCCCGTTGCAGGCAGGTTGCAAAGGAGGAGGGACTGAAAAATCGGATGAAACTGACTGAAGAATGCTCACCCTTCCCGTTCCGTCGGGATGATTACCGGCTGATGAAAATAATCCGTTTCTGAAAATAGGGTGTTTTCAGATGAATAGGGATCAGAAACCGAAGGACAGAAGGTTAACTTACGTTCACCAATTGCAAGTGGATGTATGGGGGTAGAGGCGCTGTCATTTTCCGGAAAAGGCGCGTTTATTCAGATTATCGGGAATCTGGTCAGACGATCCAAAGCCGGATCCGGGCCCGGAAAATGGGTCATCAGACTCTTTTTACCATGTAACTCAGTTCTGTCACCCCGCATGCAAACGGTTTGGTGGCAATCAGTGACAAAGTGGCTTTTGCGCTTTTACCGGTGAACAGCGGAATTCCCTGTCCCAGAATGATCGGATTCACAAACAGCCAGTATCCGTCAATCAGGTCTGCCTCAATAAGTGCGTGGGTGGCAGACGGACTCCCGAACACGAGTATTTCGGAACCCGGTTGATTTTTAATGGCCCGGATCTGCTCCGAAAGCCGGTCCCTGATCACCGTCGTATTCGTCAGTTCATCTGCTTTCAGTGTGGTGGAGAGAACCACCTTGTGAACGTCGCGGTACCATGCCGAATGTTCAATGTCGTGGCGGGTTGCATTGGGTTTTGTACCAGCCGTGGGCCAGTAACTTTCCATCATCTGCCAGGTGACCCGACCATACATTGAAGTGTCGGTTTGCCGGATCCGCTGACCCACATGATCAAAAATGTCCTGATTCACGGTGATCCAGTTCATTTCGCCATTGGGTCCGGCCACGAAGCCATCCAGAGAAATATGCATGAAAGAAATGAGAGGTCGCATGGTAGTGTCTTGTTGTTGAATTGAGTTTAAAGTGATTTGATTGATTCAAATCAAACTGATCTCGATCCGGTATTGGTCACTGATGAAATTGTCAGAAGTGATCTATTCATTTCAGAAATACAATTACCCAGATTAAGTCTTATTTTAGAAAGTGATAAAACACCAAACTGATTTTGAACTGGTCCCATAAAAAGTTTGATTCTGGAAGTATCTGAATAGAATAATTTGAACCACCCTATTTTTTGTCTTGTGTTCTTTTATAAAGCCGATATATAAATACTCCAACAAGAATAAGGAGGAATAGGGACCAAAGGTGTGCTAATCCGACCATAATCATTAGCAGGATGTCCCACCCTTTAGCGAATGCTTGAATGATTCCTGAATAAAATTCAAAGGTGGTATTGGAATGTTGGTAAAATTCGACAGTCAGGGTGCTGTAGGCAATAGAATCTTTAAGGTACCGGAGCCTCCCCTCGATTGAATCGATCTCCAACCGGATGGCGCCGATTTCCTTTTCGGTTTTCAAAATGTCTTCAACCGTGTTGGCCTTCTTTAAGATCTCTTTGAATCGGTTCTCAAGTTCTCTTTTTGATTGAAGTCGGGCTTCGATATCAACATATTCTTCTGTTACATCTAAAAGATTGATGTTCTTTCTATCCAGTTTATCTGCATGTTGTGAAAGTCGTGAAAGGAGAAAATCAAATCGGTTTGCAGGAACGCGAATGACCATTTTATATGATAATTTGCCGTCGTGGTCAAACTGATTTTCCTTCGAAACATAAGCGCCGGTCTCATTTACAGCCTGGCTTATCGCTTCTCTTGTTTCCCGAATGTCAGCAGTTCCAAAGCTGATTTCACCTTCTTTGATTATTTTCCTGTCTTCAGGCAGGTCGCCGAAGTCATCTTGAAGCTGAGAGTTGGTTGAAGATTGACTCTGAATAACATTGGCAGTAATTGGTTCATGATTTTCTTTTGTGCTGCATGCGCTCAAAGGCATCAGGAACAGCAGAGTTGGTAGCAGGAAATGTCGGTTCATGGCTTTCTTACAACTTTAATGATAAGTGATGAATATACACGATAAATATGTTGGTCAAAAAAGGCAGATTGGTTGTTTAACAGAACGGTCCCTGCTGAAATCTGCTTTCAAAATCCGAAGACGAGGAAGGCTTTTCAAAGTACAGAAATTTTAGAATACGCACAAGAACAACCGGTCAGTCAGTACCAGCTTGTTTCTCATGCCTCTCGGCATCCTAAATAGTTCCGGAGAAAAAGGATCTCATGTCGCCTTCTTTACAAACTCCGATTTGAGCGCCATCGATCCGAATCCATCTATTTTACAATCGATGTTATGATCTCCATCGCTGAGCCGGATGTTTTTCACTTTGGTCCCGGCCTTAATTGGTTTTGGAGCACCCTTTACCGGTAAATCTTTCACCACTACAACGGTATCTCCATCCTGCAGAACCGTCCCGTTTGCATCTTTGACCACCAGAGAATTTCCCTGGTTTTCTGCCGGATTCCATTCATGGTTACAATCCGGACAGGTGTACCGGTCATCGCCCGAGGCATAACCGTAGGGGCATTCACAATGAGGGCAGGGTTTTAAATCGTCTGACATGGTTTTTCAATCTGATGTGGTTAAAAAATAAACGATCATTTCCAATTCGGGTTCCGCGTCATTCCATCCCGGTTAACTGGTCGAATTCGATCAGATCGAACTCGGGCGAACAATTAAAAAAATACCGCAGAATGGAGATATGGCCCGAACCAAACAGAACCAGAATCCGGTCATTTTCGGTGTAATCAATGGATTTGATGTTTTTGAAAATCCGGAGATTCCGGTTCATCCAGAACATCGAAAGTGCATCCGGACCTTCGAACTGATCCGATTCAAATTGTCCGCCCGCAATATAGGATCCGAAACCGCGGTCCAATGCCTTTTCCGAATTCATCATTAAAAAATTTTCCAGCAGGGTGTGAGTCAGCCGGAAACGATCCTGAAACCGGTAATACTCGGTATAGCGTTTTGAAACGGGATCATCCCCGCCGAAATAATGTCTTTCCAGCAGGGCGTCTGTGTACTGGAACGGTCTCGTGGTATCCCTTGTATCACTCAGTTCAAGTAACAGGGGATAGGCATCGACACCGTACAACGTGTCCAGCGAAAACTGATCCATCAGCCGGAAGGCGATCTGATCAATTTCCGATGCTCTGAGCGGATGGGTGCCCTTCTTCCAGCGTTCATACCGGCGGATGAGATAACCACTGTTCTGGCCGCCTTCAACGGCAATTTTGGTGGGTCTGAACCGGGCGATATACTGCACCAATTCCTGCAATTCGGCCTGTCTTTTTTCCGAGAAAATATTCACCCGCTCCTGTTCGGTGGTGAGGTGGGCATCCAATCCGGGATAATCGAAATGCCAGGTTCCGACCAGCAGAACTTTGGGCAAGGTCCGGTTTCCAACCAGAATGGAATCGGGATCGAACGACCGGGCGGATTGTGCCAGGCTTCCGCTGGCTACCAGGGTGATGATGGCAAAAAGGGGGACCAATCGGGTCATGGGGTGCCTGTTTGGGTGGAATGATAGTGGATGGTCGGTGAGACCGATCGGGAATGGACCAACAATGGTTGATGAATGTATCCGGTCAAAACGGCTGCTCTTTCTGTTGCTGTCGGACTCCCGGATCCGGCAGCTCGGTTTGACCACCAGCATCCGTTTCAGTTTCCTGATGATCATAACTGAACCCACGGCTGAGTTTCCAGTCGCCGCCGGTTAATAGCCAGACATGGATAAACTGAGCCACACTCGTCAGGCGGTCCGGTTGATCGGGCCGTACGGCGTAAAACCGATGCTCCCCTTGCTGGATAGCTCCGTACAGGATGCCATTTTTTTTCAAAGGATAGACAACCAGACTGGATTCCACCAGTTCCCGGCGTGGTCGGTAATTGAGCTTGCACAACCCATCACGGATGCCATCAATAAAAGCGGATTTCGTGGCGGTGATCCCGGCCTGATCATGATAAAATTCAAAATCCGGATGTACCACTTGTTCAAACTGATGGATGTCGCAGGTATTAAACCCAACAGTGAACAACAGACTGTCTCTGGCTTTCAGGATTTGAAACAGGTCGGCGGATTGGGCGACCTGTGCGGTGAGTGTGCCTGCAAACAGGAGGCCGGTTATACAGAAAATGGTTCGCATCAGAGGAATCGGGTTGGTCCGGTTAAATTGCGAATATATTCCCGGACCGGTTCCCGAACAATGATAGGCTGAATTCCCTGATTACTTCTCCCGTGCCATGGGATAGGATTGCTTGCGAAGCTGACCCCCTGCCTCACCTGAAATGGTGGCAACGATGGAATCGGCAGCGATCCGCCGGTAAGCGATTCGTTGCGGAAAATCATGGGCCGGATTTTCGAAGGTCATCAGGGTATCAGACAGATGGGTGGAATAAAACCGGACCGGCTTTCCCTGATTCTGATTGAAAATGGTGGGTACGTAAAAAATCGTGTCCCGGATAGAAATGATCTGCATGGTTTCGAAAACAAGGGTGTCGCCGTTCTTCAGATAATAACTCCGGCCTGAAAGACTCGAGTCAGGTGACAGCATCCACTGCTCATACATCCGGCCCTTTTTGGTTTGGATTCCCCAGGTGCCGATCAGCCAGTTTGCCTGCACCGGTTGCTGAGAGATACTGCCGGTTTTTCCGCCAACCGGATACTGGATTGTAGCAAAACCCAGTGCCAACAGAATAAAAATGGTTTTCATTGTCCTCACCCAATCGAATGAATGGCAATCAGATTGCCTTCGGTGTCAATAAACTGACTAAAATACCCCATCTCCGGGGAAATCAGGGTTTTAGGAATCCGGATCGTTCCGCCATTGGCAACAATCCGGTCCAGAATGGGCTGCAAATCGGCACCTCCGTTCAGGTAAACAACCGTTCCGGTTGCCGATGGCTGATAACCCGGACCCTGAACAATGGCTCCGGATACGGCAAGTCCATCGGATGGGAAGAATCCCATCATGGTTCCATGCATATCGGCTTCGGTTATATCAATGCTCAGAATGGCCCGGTAAAATGTGACGGCGCGATTAAAATCGGCGGCCGGTATCTCAACCCAGTTGATCAGATTTTCCATTGGTGTCCTTTGTGTTTGGATAACTGCAAAGGTGCAACCAAACGGCAAACCGGAATTGTAAAAATGCGACAACGGAACCGGAGCGTCGTTATTGATGACCGTAGAAGAGAGCCGACAGAACCAGATGATCCTTGAAAAAGTCACCCGGTGTGGTGCCGGTGAACGCTTTAAAATCACGGATGAAATGGGCCTGATCATAATAGTTGTGCTCATGGGCCAGGGCTGTGAGGGGGCCCGCCTGATTGTTAAGCAGCAACTTGAGTGTCGCGTGAAACCGGATCAGTCTCGATAGTTGCTTCGGACTCAGTCCGATTGTGGTCGCAAACCGCCGCTCCAGTTGCCGTCGGTTGATTCTGGATTGTTCCGACAGATCGCTGATGGGCAATTGTCCGCTGGCTGCCATCATGAGTTCAATGGTGGCTTTGACCAGACGGTCAACGGATTGGCTTCCGGATAGCCGCGACCTCAGAAAGGAAACAGCCAGTGATTGCCGTTCCACATTGGATTGAGCAGATCGGATCTGATTGTCCAGGTGGGTTCCCTCGGGCCCGAACAATTCGTCCAGCGGAACGGCTCTGTTCTCAAGCTCCAAAAGAGGAAGGGAAGAAAAGGGAAGAAACCCGTCAGGCAGAAACCGTACCGCAAAAATGTGGGTCCGCCCCGTCGGTTCAATCCGGAGTGGTTTGGTCAATTGACCGAAAACGAAGGATCTGGGTTGGATAATACAGGTGGTCTCATCCAGGTACTGCCGGTACAGGTCGCCCAGATGAACAATCAGCTCCATGCACCCATCGGGAACAATGGTCTGAATGCCCGGTGGTTCACCGGCTTCATCCTCCAGCGTCCAGAAACAGGCCACAACCGGTTGCAGATCTTCCGGTGGATCAAATTGCTGGTATTTCACAGTCTGCCTTCCTGTATTGAACTCGCATATCCGTTTATTCTTTGCATCAGGAAAAATTCCGGTTCAGGTGCTGCGGTGGTCTGGTGCCGTTTAGCCTCGGGAAGGACCAAAATTCACCATCCATTCAATGCCGTATTTATCCCGGAACATGCCAAAACAGATACCCGACTCACTTTCATCATAAGGAACTTCAACGGTTCCACCCGCTGAAAGACCGTTAAACAGATGCCGGGCTTCCTCCTGGCTTTCTGCGATGACCGAGATTTTGCTCCGGTTTTCGTTTTCATTGGTCCGTCCCATCACTTCAGGCACGTCATTCCCCGATAGTAACACCGAACCAGCCGATAGCGAAATATTCATGAGTTTATCCGCCTCCCGTTCCGAAACCGGAAACTCCTCACTTGCCAGATCTTTGAACCGGACCATGTGGATGAGTTTTCCGCCAAAGACCGACTGGTAAAAGCGAAAGGCCTCTTCGGCGTTACCGTTAAAATTGATGTGCGGATGGATGGTGGCCATGGGGATTCCTGTGTGGTTTGAATTTAAAGTGGTTGGTTGATTTCAATCAATCTGATCTCGATCCGGCTTTGATCAATGTTGAAATAATCAAGTGAAATAAAACCTTAGGTGGTATTGAAGCAAGCAATCAGAGCAGTCGAACCAAGGTTGGTCATGGCGGTCGCCCGGACCTCGTGGCAGGGAAGCAATCCCAAGGCGGTGGATACCCGTTTTTCCCCGGTAATGCCATACCGGTAAGTTGCCTGTTGTTTGCCGGAGTACGCAACGATCCGGCTGTCTGACCATCGTTCGCTGATATCACCCAATGCCCAGGTCCAGGTTGTTTGCGGGTTGGGGGGTAATTTGATGTAGGGAAACGGACTGAATTGCAGAACCGACAGGTACTTGCCACGGAAGGGGTGAAACCAAACATTCAACGGGTTTTCGATCAGGCCGGTGGACCCTTCAAACAGTAATCGGGTAGCGGAATAATAGCGTTGTTCAAGGATGGTCTGGCTGTAAGTGGGAAACAGGGCATCCAACCCGCCATATCCTTCCAGAATCTTCATGCTTAAAAACTGAATAGTCAGACTGTCTGCTTCGCGGTGATTAACGAGCGTCCAATTGGATGTCTTTGTGTCACCAGACCTGGTCACCCGCACCAGCAACGTGTCATGCTGCTTCATGATGCGATAAGAAAATTTAAATTCCATTCCCGGTTTATAAATCCGGTTGTCCCTGTTAAAGAAATGCGGATTGTTGAGATCGGCTGAATCGGGAACTTCGAAAAACAGACTATCCTGATGTTGGTAGTGCTGTCCGACAACCGTCCTGAAAGCCATACATATACCAACGATGACGATGGTCCATTTCATTTCAACGGTTCGACGGTTTACTAGTCCTTTTTCTTGACTGCAAAGTCAAAAATTGCACCAATTGCGACGCCAATCGCAAGACCGATGGCAATACTCAGGGACATGTTCCCCGAGTGATAGCCGTATGCTGCGCCAAAAGCGACGCCAATTGCGGCTCCGATTCCAATCCCATTTCCTGGGTTTTTCTTTTTCTCAGACATATTGATTTTGCTTCCAAAGTAATGAGTTGTTAATTAACTGAATTCCAACCGGAGACAATAGAAGGAAACACCTGTCCGAAGGAAGAACACCATCAGACTGAATGACCGGCAGGGTAGAAATTGACGGTTACTCATCACCCAATCAGGCCAATAAATAAATCCACCACTGCCGTTTCGTGTTTTCCCTTGCCTATCCTGTAAGCAAAATTCCATGCCAGACAGGTTAACCAATTGTTTCAGACTTTCAAAACGTCGTGCAACACCCCGGTCGGTTAAAAGTAGGGACCGGTTGTAAGTCGTCCAAACGAATCAACGAAACATTCCATTATTCATTGAATCTGTCTTTCATGCATCATGATGGAGCAGCAATCGGATGGATACTGTTTTAGCTTGAAGATGCTGTTGGTACAAAACAAAATTTTATTTGCAATGATGCCACTAAACCAGGAACAAGTTGGTTAAAGATGACTGTTAGTGGGCCTGAGTCGAAATAACGTCTTGCCGTGTGATAACCCATGCCACCAGTATATTCGGAACCCAGCAAAGCCAGGCAACCAGTCGATAGGCCGTTTCAAAATCACCTGTCAGCCAGATGAGGAGCGGCAGTTCGATCCGCAGAGTCACCGCCGAAAAGCAGGCCGCATAGCTGACGATCATCAGGCGCTGATGCTGCACAACCTGCCGGTGCTGGATGGCCCGGTAAGCCAGGGTCGTGGTCAGAAACCAGATGAGTCCCAGGCTGATGAATCCCAGTGAACTGATCAGTCCGCCCGTTGCAAAAAAACCGATATAAATCCCCGCCAGTGAACTCATGCAAGCAGCGATCAGATAGGCCTTTCCGGTTTGTCTGTGCAGCTCCAGGTGGCGTGCGCGCCAACTGGCATGGAACTGGGTCCAGCCGATAAGCAGGGCCATACCGCCGGCGAGAATGTGTGTATAAAAGCCCAGTTTCCAAAGGGGATCGGCCAGCAATCCGGTGGATTTGGTGGTGAGCAGTCCGACCGGCTGGTCGATGAACAAATAAAACAGCGGATAAACGCCAATGGATATAGCAGCAAGAACGAAGATCACCCAGAATGCGTTGCGGGTCATGGGTCGATCCGGTCAGATGGCAACCGATGAGTCAACGGTCTGGATTGAAAAATCATACCCTGAAAAAACCGATGGTTGATGAAGCTGACGACTTGAATTGAACTGGTTTCTGATTGACATGTTAAAATGAACGTTTTGCAGCTACCCGAAGGGCGGGACTTTTACCACAAAACTTGATTTGAAAAACTAATGTTTGATTAACCACTAAACTGTCTTTGGAACACGAAATCCCGCCATTTGGGTAGGTGCTGTTATAGGCAGCTTTTATAGTCCGTGTAAAATTGTTTGCCATTTTGTCAATAGGTCTGATGGAAGTTTTACGGTCGATAAGTCAAGTTTTAATAATTGTTCAACTTTATAAGAATTAAAAAGAAATAAGCTCCATTGTGCATCTATGTCGTTTAGTAATTCCTCCAAATTGTCGTCAACAGGCTTTCCTTTGTCAAATGAGTCAATGCAAAACATGTGAAACTTACTAGCCCAATTTGAAAAGTCTTGATGCGTATAGGTTGTGTCATTGGAAATTAGTTTGTCAAGAAGTAGTTTTAAATTCTCTTTATTGAATTCAAGTGGAATTTCCTTTGCTCCAGTTTCTAGTAGTCCACCACCTTTTGTTATTATAAATGTCATTGTTTATTGTCTGTCTTTAAAGTTGCCTATAACGCGAAGGTGGCGATTTAACCACAAATGTTCATACGAAGCACACACTTCAAATTTACGAAAAACTGTCATACGAAGCACTGAACCGCCACTTTTGCCAAACGCCTGTGCCTGTTGCACAACTAGCTTAAGATGCCAAAAATGCCGGGAAAATCAAATACCCGGTCAGGGAAGGATGGGTGAAAAGCGGTATCTTTGCCTATGCAAGGAAAACATCACCACCAACCCCGGTTATTTGTTCCCGTCACGCTCGATTCTCTGGTCCCGGAAGATAACATTTATCGTCAGCTGGATTCAGCCCTGAATTTACAATTTCTCTACAAGGAAACTGAGTCGTTTTATGGTACCGAGGGACAGCCATCCATTGACCCAACTGTCTTTTTTAAAATTCTTCTGGTCGGTTATCTGAACAATCTGCAAAGTGACCGGAAACTCATTCAGTTTTGTGCCAATAGTCTTGATGTGCGCTGGTATCTGGGGTATGAATTAGATGAAGCGCTGCCATGGCATTCCACAATCTCCAGAACCCGTGCCTTATTTGGTGAGGAAATTTTTCTGAAATTATTTCGTCAGGTTTTAAGTCTGTGTGTTCAGAAAGGGATGGTGCGGGGAAAACGTCAGGCTGTGGATTCTGCATTTATCAAAGCGAACGCCAGTCTGGACAGTCTGAAGGAAAAGGAAATTGTTGGAGATGGTGAAGCCTGGGCGGATGAACTGGATTCCAACTCAGAATTTACGGTATCGCAACAACGAAAGAACCTTGTCGATAAGCATCATCAGTGGAAGAAGCAGGCCTACCGTGACATGCCCGGTCATTCGGCCGCGGCCAAACGGGAACGCCTGGAAGCTGCCTCAAAGGAAGAAACCGATGACAATGGCAACCGGATCCGGGGAAAATATCTGAGCAATCATACGCACTACAGCCCCACCGATCCGGATGCACGGATCAGCGTGAAGCCGGGCAAGGCCCGTCAGATGAACTATTTCGGGCAGTTGGCTGTGGATGATGCCCATCATGTCATTACCGGTGCCACGGCCGATTTTGCCGATCAGCGCGACAGCCAATGCCTGGAAAAGATTGTGGAACTGGCCACCTCCCATCTGGAGGAAAACGGACTGAAGGCAGAGCAGATTCTGGCGGATGCCGGTTATAGCAGCGGAGAAGCGCTTGAGTATCTGAACCGCAAGGAGTTGGATGCCTGGATACCGAATTTCGGGCAGTACGTTCCGCAGCGGGACGGATTTGAATATAACCGGGAACTGAACCGGTATGAATGCCGGAAACCGGGTGGCAAAGCCGCCAACCTTGAGTACAAGGGAGAACGGCCTGTCTCGAAAGGATATATCAAACGGACATACCGTGGCAGCGAAAGCGATTGCGGAAAATGTCCGTTACGGGCGGAATGTTGTGGAGCAGCCACCCGTTTCAAGAAGATAGATGACAGCATCCATAAGGAACTCTATGATGCCATGCACCGGAAATTGACGGGCAATCCGAAAACAGCCAGAAAAATGAGCCGGATACGGAGTAAAACGGTGGAGCCTGTGTTGGGTACCTTGCTGAATTTCACCTCGATGCGACGGGTACATACACGGGGAATTGAAGGAGCCACCAAGCATGTCTTAATGGCCGCGCTTACCTACAATCTGAAAAAATATCTGAAATGGGTGAGAAAAAATCCGGTGGTAAGTAAACCGGTTGAAAAGCTGGTTAAAAAAGGAGCTAAAATGAAGGAATTATTTTCATTTTCAAGGTATTCATCGATTATAAATACCTGTGGAAAGAACAGGACGATATATCAAAATAAGCAGATTAACTATTTAGTCTGATTATTTTCAGAAAACGGGTGAAAATCATGGATTTTTGAAGGTAGTTGTGCAACAGCTACCGCTGTTATCAGCTGCCCTTCTGTCTGTCAGAAGTGTTGTCGTTGTTGAATATACACTGAATTGTCCAAGTTGTTTACGGTCTGGTCTGTGGTAAACGGGTGCGGTTGCTTGCACTCTCTTTTGCTTTTGCTGCGTTTGCCTGTGCTTGGTGGCAAAAGCAAATGTGAGTGCAAATGCGTGGGCTTTGTATGCACTATCGTTACGATTGCAGGTTTCACTGTCCGCTTACAATTTTATTTTCAAACTTCATCAAATTCAAACTTGTCAAAATTACTATAAGTGTTACTCCAACGTCTGCTGCAATAGCGAAAACCAAATTGCTATAACCAACGAAAGCCAATGTTATGAATATCACTTTTACTGCTATTGCTCCGATGGTGTTGAATTTTATTCTGCGTAATGTTTTTTGTGAGAGGCGAATGAGAAACGGAATGAGTGAAAGTTTATCATTCATCAAAGCAATGTTAGCGGTTTCAATGGCAGTGTCGCTACCTGCTGCT
>JABWAT010000009.1 GCA_013360915.1 Bacteroidota bacterium | reverse complement strand
CAGCAATTAAAAATGCGTTTACGGCTGATTATCAATGCCATTCTGGACCAGAGTATTCATGCCGGAAACATGACCGAGGCAGAAGCCATGGCCCTGATGATGAATGAAGGCTTTCAGGAAGAAGGCGAAGCGGCCGGCAAGTGGATCCGGGCCTGCCTGTCGTCGTCGCAGCTTTCGACTTATTATGTCGGGAATCTGGAAATCAACGATATCCGCCGCCGGTATGAGACCACATATGGTACCCAGACTTCACTGAAAACCTTTCACGACAAGATTCTTTCGTTCGGATCTCCTGCGCCGAAATATGTGAAGCAACTGATGGGATTGTAGGGGATTTCCCAGTTAAGAGTTACGGGCAAAAGTTAGAAGGAAAAACAGGTAAGTGGTGATGGGTGACCAGAGATTGGTGATGGTAAAAATCCAACAAACCGTGTCATCCCGTGGCTGAAAGTCCGGCATTCACAAAAAAGTCAGGACCTGTGTCTGTTTAAGGAAGTCCTGCCAATAAATGACTTAAAAAACAAGATTCCGGCCTCTCCGGCGGAGAGAGTGAAATTCTGTCTTCTGTCTCCTGACTCCCGGTCCCAAAGCATGTCGAAGGGCCTGACTCCTATTTTTCATAAACCACCTGCCAGCGGAATGCCCATCTCCAGGACAGGCGGGACGAAGCCAGACCGGCCTCTGACAACCGGGTCAGCCATTCATGGCGATGAAAACTCCGAGCCACCGACAGAGGGGCATCATGACGAACCAGTCGTGAACCGTTCAGCAGCCGGGTTAATATCCAGATGGACGCGAATGCGACCTGATGCCGTTGCAGATCGTTGATAACAAATCCACGCCGGGCCTTGTTTTTCATCAGCAGCAACAACTCTTTCAGACTGGAATCATCCAGATGATGGCAAAACAGCGAATTGATAAGAATGTCGGTATCAGCCGGAATTGCTTCCCGGAAATCGGCACAGATCCATTCAATATTATATGATTGAGACGCCCGTTGCGCATACCGGATACAGGCTGGATTCAGATCGATTCCAACCAGTCTGACCGGAATCTGATGCTTCCCTGCCCAGTGACTGATGGCCCGCAGCGTGTCTCCTCCCCCGCATCCCAGATCGGTGATGGTCCAGGTCCGGGAACGGTCGCCGCCAATCAGCCCTTTCAATCCGGAAATGGTAATGGCATGACCGCCCAGCAACCGGTTGATCCACTCCAGTTCCTTCAGATTATCAATCAGTTCCCCTTCCGGAATTCCGGGATCATCCAGTAATTCGGGTTCATCCACCCGCTGTTTCAGACTTCGTATCATGAAATGGTTTTAAAAACGGCCGATTCAAGCGTCAGACCGGGACCGAATCCGGCCGAAAAGACCGTTTCCTGCCGGTCAAAATTCAGCGTGGAATCCCACAGGTCTTTCAGAACAAACAGAACTGTCGGAGAACTCATGTTTCCAAACTGGCGCAAAACCCGGAAAGAGGAGGCGAGCTTTTCCGGATTTAACCCGAGGGCAGATGCGGTGGATTCCAGAATTTTGCGGCCACCGGGGTGAATGGCCCAATGGTGAATCTCGCTGGTCGTCAGTCCGGCCGCCTGAAACACCCGGTCGGTCAGCGGTCCGATTCCATGTTTGACCAGATCGGGAATGTACGAGCTGAGGGTCATGAGAAATCCCGTATCGCCGATGGCCCAGGCCATGTCGGACCGGCCGTGAAGCGCCAGTTCGGACCAGAAGCCGGCAATGGTAAGACCGGGGAGTCCCAGCCGACGTGCCTTTTGATCGCTCATGATCAGGGCAGAAGCCGATCCGTCGGCAAACAGCGAATTGGCAAGCAGATGATCGGGTTCGTTCAGTTTCTGAAAATGGAGGGTGCACAATTCGACGGCATCAACCAGCACCACGGCTTCCTGATCGGCCCTGCAAAAAGCATCGGCCAGTTTCAGAGCGTGAAAGGCGGCATAACATCCCATGAAGTTAACCGATGTGCGAATCGTTGACCCGGGCAGATCGAGTCCGGTAACCAGATCGATATCGAGTCCGGGAGCAGCCAGGCCGGTACAGGTCACCGAAATCACATGAGTCGGTTGCAGCGATACCCGGACTCTTTCAAGAGCCTGCCGGGCTGAAGCCAGGGCCAGTTCTCTGGCCGGTGGATGAAAAAGCGCCATTCGGGCTGAAACCCCGGGGAATGGCTCCAGATCAGCCGTTTCGGGAAACAGGACCCGATCGCCGGGTTCGCAGCCATAATCGGGAATGGCCGAATACCGGGTATCGATGGCACTCCGTTCATACAGAATCCGCAGCCGGTCGGCATCTCTTCCCATCAGGTGTAATTGCGAGACCATCCAGTCTGCAACCTGGGATTGTTTAAGCTGATAATCAGGCACGGCCGTGCCAATAGAAACGATCTGACTCATGAGGTACTAAACATTGAGTCACCCGACTTTGGTTCAATCCAGCCGGAATGATATGTGGCAAACCCCACATTTTTACCAGAGAACCCCCCGGCACCCTTCGCGTTTTTGCCATTTACTTCTGGGATTCCTCATATTTATCCGAAAAAGAAATCATGACGGTCCACCCCAATTCCCTTTCCAGATGGATATCTGCCTTCAGGCTGATGCGGATTCCCTTCTCGGTTTATCTCATGCCCGTCTTCTGGATGGCCCTCAGCCTGACCGATGGTGCGGTCCCCCTTCATGCCGTAGTGGTTTTTGCCATCATTCATTTACTGGTTTACCCGGCCAGCAACGGATATAATTCCTGGCATGACCGTGATGAAGGCAGCATTGGCGGCCTGAAAACCCCACCCCGGGTCACCAAAGAACTGTTCTGGCTGGTGCTTCTGTTCGATGGACTGGGTTTGATTCTTTCCTGGCTGATATCGCCCTTGTTCTTTGCCGGAATTCTGGTTTACACACTTGTATCCAAAGCCTACTCCCAACCCACCATCCGTCTGAAAAAGTACCCCATCCTCTCAGCCGGTGTGGTTTCGGTTTTTCAGGGTTTCTGGATGTTTCTGACCATTCAGGTCGGATTGGGGTATTCCACCGATCAGTTATCCGCTCCTGTAAATGTGGGATTTGCACTCATTTCCACCCTGTTTTTACTGGGTTCTTACCCGCTCACCCAGGTGTATCAGCATGCCGAAGATTCCAGGCGGGGTGACAAGACGCTCAGCCTTCTTCTCGGAATCAACGGCACCTTTTTCTTCGCCAGACTGGTGCTGGGGTTGGCAGGATTGGCCCTGACTGTCATGCTGATCCTGTTCACCGGTCCGTGGAATGCCATGGTATTTATCATTGGAATGATTCCGGTTCTTGCATACTTCGAATTGTGGTTTTACCGCGTCAGGAAAGATCCGGCAGAAGCTGATTTTGAAAACACCATGTGGATGAACCGCTGGTCATCGGTCAGTTTGTCCCTCGTCTTTATAATTCACCTGATCATCCGGTCCGGTTGGTTGTTCTGATGCGGCTGATCGTCCTTCTTCCTCTGTTTGCACTATCAGAGGTCTGGTCTCAGACCCCGGTGTTCAACCGGATTTCCATGGAGGAAGGACTTTCTCAGAGTTCGGTTTTTTCAATGGTTCAGGATTCGACCGGTTTTCTCTGGATCGGTACACAGGATGGCCTGAACCGGTATGACGGGCATGAGTTTACGGTTTTCCGGCCGGTGAACGGAGACTCACTCTCTCTGGCGGATGAATGGGTAACCAGCTTGCTGACCGACCGGAAGGACCGGCTCTGGGTTGGTACCCATCAGCGCGGATTGCAACGGTACCACCATGCAACCGGAACCTTTCATACTGTGCTGCCGGATATCAGAATCTGGACACTGGCTACCGGAGGCGATGGCGTGTTATGGGCGGGAACCGAGTCGGGACTCTACCGTATCGATACTGACAGCGGCACCATCCGGCTGTTCACCTCCGAAACCCATCCCTTTCTGCCTGCCAATTCGGTACTCGCACTTCTCTGGCATGAAAAAACCCGTCAACTGGTCATTGGAACAGCCAGTGGCCTTAGTCTGTACCGCCCGTCCGATGGTACTTTTTCCGTGATCGGAACCGGACCCGGCGGCCTGTCGAATTCCCTGATTCTTTCGCTGTATGACGACCATGACGCGGAAACTCTGTGGATTGGTACCACCAACGGGTTAAATGCCTACCGGTGGAAAGAGGCCTCCATCCGGACCTGGCTGGTTTTCAAGGAATCGGTTTCATCTCCATCGCGATATTCCTCACTTAACCGGTTTGGAGATGGCACCATCCGCAGCATTCTGAAAGACCCGGAAGGCTGGTTGTGGCTGGGTACCGACAACGGATTGAAATTGCTTCATCCTCAAACCGGACGGATCCGGGAAATCCGGCATGATCCGGGATCGGATCAATCTCTTTCAAATGATCTGGTCCGGTCCTTGCTTGCCGATCGTTCCGGTAATCTGTGGGTGGGAACGGCGGCGGGCGGTTTGAGTCGTACCGATCTGAAGAAAAAACCTTTTAACCTTGTTCAGGGAAAATCGGCAGGCGGTTCCGGACTTTCTGACAACAACATCCGCAGTATGCTTCGTGATTCGAAGAACCGGCTTTGGGTTGGCACCCTGGGGGGCGGACTGAATTTGCTGGAACCGGAATCTGACCGGTTCCGCACTTACCCGGTTGGTCCCGCCTCCATCGGACATCACAACATCTGGGCACTGACCGAGGATCGTCAGGGGTATATCTGGGTGGGAACCAGCCGGGGTGCCAACCGCCTGAGTCCCGATGGAAAACCAGCCGGCTTCTGGCTCGACGATAAAAAAAATCAGCAGATTCTGGTTGATCCGATTGTCAGGGCTATTCTGGAAGACCGTCAGAACAGATTATGGATTGGAACCGATCACGGGGTCACACTGCTCGACCAGAATCGCCGGCTGATCAGACATTTCGAACCAGACGACGATTCCGGATTGCTGGATGGTACTGTTTTCTCTCTTGCAGAAGGACCGGATGGCAGCATCTGGGTGGCCACACCTGCCGGACTGCACCGATATTCCGATGCAGCCGGACGGTTCAGATCATGGGTTCATAATCCCGGCGACACACTTTCCCTTTCCAATTCAACCATCCGGTCGGTCTATGTGGACAGACAGGGCGTTTTATGGGCCGGCTCTAACAACGGACTGAACCGGATGAATCCGGACAGCAGCACCTTCACCCGCTATACCACCCGTGAAGGATTGATAAATACTTACATTTACGCCGTGGCAGGCGATGCAAAAAACCGGATTTGGATGAGTACCAATCTGGGTCTGATCCGGCTGGATCCGGTTTCGGGCTCCATCCGCCACTTTTCCACTCAGCACGGACTTCAGGCCATGGAGTTTAATACAAATTCGGTGTTTGAATCACCGGATGGCGAGTTGTTCTTCGGCGGAATTAACGGATTCAACCGATTCTATCCCGATTCGGTCACCGACTTCACCTATGACGCACCAGTGGTCATCAGCCGCATTCATGTTCTCGACCGGGTGGTTCCTGCCTCGGGCGAAGCTTCTTTCCTTCCAGGTTTCGAGGTGAACTACGATGAAAACGTGATCACGGTTAGGGCATCTGCTTTGGATTTCACCCGGCCGGCCTCTAACCGGATTTACTTTTTCCTGGAAGGGTTTTCCCGTGAATGGATGCAGGCGGGCGCCGGCGGAGTGATCACCTTCACCAATCTGGACCCGGGAACTTTCACTCTCAGGATTCGGGGGACCAATCATGACGGAAAAATCAGCCGGTTCGAAAAGGAACTGTCCATCGTGGTTCATCCGCCTTTCTGGATGACCCTTTGGTTCCGTCTTCTGCTGATTGCCGTGATCGGAGGACTGGCAGGGTTGATTGTGTGGATCCGGTTTCGCCGAATCAGTCTTCAGAAAATCATGCTCGAAGACCAGGTCAGAGTCAGAACCCGTGAGTTGGAATCAACGCTTTCCGATCTGAAGGAGGCTCAGGTCCGGTTGGTTGAATCGGAAAAACTGGCCTCGGTGGGTCAACTGACGGCCGGGCTGGCTCATGAGATGAACAACCCCATCAATTTTATCACGTCAGGCGCTGTGATCATCCGTCGGAATCTGGAGGAAATCGAGTCGATGCTGACTGCCAGGGTCCCGGAGAAATTACCCGAGGACGTTCACGATGTTTTTACCGAATCGCGACAGGTGCTCGATGGAATTGAAAGCGGGGCGAAACGAACGGCGGCCATTGTTGCTGACCTGCGTAAATTCACCCGGTTGGATGAATCGGTCCTGAAAACCGATTACGTTCATTCGGGATTGAGTATGGCCATTTCGTTGCTTCAGCACCGTTTAACACCCGACATCCGGATCGACACCCATTTTGACAAAACCCTGCCGGCCGTTGAACTGAACCATCAGGAAATGAATCAGGTGTTTCTCGCCGTTCTGATCAATGCCATCGAAGCAGTTGAACCCACCGGCGGATCCATTACCATTTCGACCCGACTCGATCAGAACCGGATTGTCATCAGTATCTCCGATACCGGTCCCGGCATTCCGGAACCTGTTCTGCCACGGGTTTTTGATCCGTTTTTCACGACCAAACCGGTGGGAAGGCACCAGGGCATGGGACTGACTCTTGCTTTGGCCATGGTGAAACGCCATCAGGGGTCACTCACTCTCCGGAATCATCCTGATGTCGGAATTCAGGCCGATATCACCATTCCTCTGCACGGATCTCCCCAATGAGTTTTCTGCATCTTTTACCCGGTGTCCTCGCGGCACTTCTGATCAGTCAGTTGCTTTATGCCCATGAACCCGATCCTCCCGGATCTCCGGCCATCAGGGTCGTCCCTCCATCAGAGTACCAGGCTCACAATCAGAATTGGTCCATTTCGGCCAGTCCGGATGGATTGGTGGCTGCCGGAAACAATTCCGGCTTGTTGATTTTCAACGGAAACTCCTGGTCTCTTATCCCCATGCCGTCCCAGAAGGTGGTGCGGTCGGTGGCGGTTTTGCAGGATGGTATTTTCTTTGCCGGTCTGAAGGGTGATTTTGGAATTGTAGACCTTCGAAACAGCCAGGCACCCTCTTTTTCAAGTCTCACCAGCCATCTTCCTGCTGGTTTTCCAGCCTTCTCAAATATCTGGGAAACCTGGGTGACCGGCGAGGGCGTTTTTTTTCTGGCCGATCATCATTTGTTCCGCTGGTCCGATTCCGCATTGACCGTCATTAAATCGGATCGGGGTTTTCTGACCAGCCGGGCGATCGGAAAGGACTTTTACATTCAGGTTAAGGACAGCGGCTTGTTTCGTTACCAAAACGGCCGTTTGCAATCGGGAAGTGATCTTCCCTCCTTACCAGGCGAACTTCAGTTTGTTCTTTTACGGCGCGGGGACGGATCGTGGGTCACCGGCGACCGGCAGACCGGACTGGTTTTCAGAAATGGCTCCGGAGTCATTCCCTTTCCCGAACCGGTCCGGACCTGGAGCCTGACCGGAAATCTGTATTGTGGTATCCAACTGCCCGACGGACGGTTTGTTTTTGGTTCATCCAAATCCGGGTTGGTCATCACCGGGTCGGATGGGACCCTCCTTCACCACTTTGATCAGTCTAACGGATTACCCGACCCGGCCGTGCGGGCAGTGACCTGGTCACCGGATGGCAGATTGTGGGTGGCCACGAACAATGGTCTGGCGGCCATCGATCTCGGAAACGGGGTCATCAGTCTGAGCGGAAAAGACGGATTGAACGGAACGGTCAACGATGTGGTCAGAGGAAAAACCGATTGGTGGGCCGCCACCAGTCAGGGTGTGTATCGCATCGACATAAAACCTCGGTTGTCCCGGGGAGAACCGAAAGCGAAACTGGTTCCCGGTCTCGATGTTCAGGCCTGGTCCGTCATCGAAAGTCATGCAGGGATTCTGGCAGGAAATTACACTGGTGTCTGGCTGGTTTCGGGCCAAACTCCTGAAAGGATTCTGAAGGGAACCACCTACACCTTGTTCCGGCTAAAAACCGACCGTCAGATTCTTGTGGCCGGGCAGGAAGATCAGGTGGTGTTTTTAAGAGATGTTCCCGGATATCCGGTCATTCAAACCCTCAAAACACCTGGTGAAATTTTGCAGCTCGATCAGGACCGGAAAGGTGACCTCTGGGCTGGAACCAACAATTCCATGGCTTTGCGGTTCAATAAAACGGGAACCGGCCTGTGGTCCTTTTCGGTCATCGATACCTCAGCCGGTCACCCCACCGGATGGTCCACCCCCTTCTCTGCCGGCGGCCGCATTGTCTTCGGAACCCGGCAGGGATTGCTCTCACCCGGACCTGATCATCTTCGCCTGATTACCGACCCTGTTCTCGAAACGGGGTTCAAGCGAACGGCCTCTGATGTCTTTCGTCTGGTTTCACTGGGAGACTCGGTCTATTATGCCCGGTCAGGAAGTAAATTGTACCGGTACCGGCTTGCCGACAAAACCTGGAAACAGGATGCAGCCGGCGGCATTCCCCAATTTCAGGTGTATTGGCTCGATGCAGACAAAGACCACCTCTATGTGGGAGGAACAGCCGGCTTGTTCAGCATTAAACGCATTCCTGATGCAGGACGACCACTGTTAAACCGTGCTGTCATCAGCCGGATTGAATTCGGTCAGGACTCGGTCTTTTTCAGCGGACCCGCCTGGTACACTCTCCCCGACCAAACCGAACCGGTCATTCCCGACCGTCTGCTGGGAATCCGGTTCTCCTTTTCAGGAACCTCACAAATCAGTGACCAGCCCTCCGTTTACCGCACCCGGCTGAGTGGATTTGATGAAAACTGGTCTGCATGGACCTCGGAAAACCGGAAAGAATTCACCAACCTTTCGCCGGGCCGATATACTTTCAGTCTGGTGGCCAGGAATGGTGCAGGGCTTGTGTCTGATACCGTTTCATTTTCATTCCGGGTGGCCACCCCATGGTATCTGACGTGGTGGGCCCTTGCGCTGATCTTCCTGCTGGCCTCGTCCCTCGTCTATGGTCTGCTCATGATGATCCTCCGGTCCTTCAAAGCAAGAAACCGTCAGCTTGAAGCCATGGTGGCGATCAGAACCACCGAACTGAAGGAGAGAAATGAGGAACTCGAGCGGCTGAACGGCATCATCCGCGCCATTAATTCGGAATGGCGGTTCGATGATCTGATCCAGACCATTCTCGACCACTTATCTGCCATTCCCGGTGTGGAAAAATCTTCAGTTCTGGTCTTTAATCCACATACCAATCTGTTCGAATTCAGAGCAGCCCACGGATGGGATCTGGAGGATCTGCGGACTGTGACGCTTACCGAAAGCGAAGCCTGGTCTCGTTATGTTTCCACAGGAACCGAAGTGTTTCAGGATATTTTCAGTTTCACCTCGGTGACCGAATTACCAGTCAATGAAAAATTCAGGGGACTGGAATTACCAAAATCGCTGGTGGTTCTGCGTATTCCCGCCTCTCAGTACACGGCCGCTTATATCATTCTCGATAACATGAGCCAGGCGGAAGCGTTCCTCGAACGGGATCTTTCCATGCTCCGCAATCTGAAATCGAATATTCAGTATGCTTTTGCAAAAGCCAGCATGCTCGAGGAAAAATCCCTCCTGCTCTCAGAATCACAACGGAAAAACAATCAGATCCTCGAGCAGAGCCGCGAAATCAGAAAACAAAAGGACCATCTGGAAGAAGTCAATCAACAATTGAACCAGACCCTTTCCGAAATGTCGGCCATGCAGATGCAACTGATCCAATCGGAAAAGATGGCTTCACTGGGAACATTGGTGGCTGGAATCGCACATGAAATTAATAACCCGGTCAATTACATCAATGCCAGCATCCATCCGCTGAAAGATGACATTTCAGAACTGAAGTCGGTTATCAGGCAGATCAGGGAACTGCTGGCTGCTTCGGGTGGCAACGGTGAATCCGATCTGCTGGAACGGCTGAAAACCGTGGCCGGGCAAGCCGACCTGCAGGATATCTGCGACGAGATTGATACCCTTCTCCGAGGCGTTGAAACCGGCTCGAAACGCACAGCCGACATTGTGCGCAGCCTGCGGAGTTTTTCGCGGCGTGACTCCGGCGGATTTAAACCGGCTGATATTCATGAAGGATTGGAAGCCACCCTGATGCTGTGCCGGTCAGAAGCCCGTGACAAAATCGTCATGGAACGCCGATACAGTCCGCTGCCCGAGGTACCTTGTCATGCTGGTCAAATCAATCAGGTCTTCATGAACATTGTGGTGAATGCCATGGATGCCATGTTACCGGCGGGAGGAACCCTTACCATTACCACCGGACTCGATGGCGATCAGGTTTTTATAGACTTCACTGATACCGGTACCGGCATTCCTGAACCGGTGATGAAACACATTTTCGACCCGTTTTTTACAACAAAACCGGTGGGAAAAGGAACAGGACTCGGCCTTGCCATCAGTTACGGAATCATTCAGGCCCACCACGGTACCATTACCGTTACCAGTGAGGAAGGCAAAGGTACCACCTTCCGGATTCTGCTGCCTCTGGAACAACCCGAAGCGAAGCAGGTGACTGGCGGGTGAGGAACGGTGACTGGTGAGTGGTGATTCGTGAATAGAGAAAAACCCGGACATTGCCCTTCAGGTACCTCAGGGACCGATCGAAATGAGAGGGTTTTTCAAGTTAAAAGTTACGGGTTAAAAGTTAAAAGAAAATTCAAGAGATCAATGATCAGTCAGTGGTGGTTGGAAAAACCACACACAATGCGTCATCCCGACACTGAAAGTCAGGCGAAGACAGAAAAACCGGGATCTCTTAATTCTAGGCAGAGCGCGTTAACTTCATGATAAAAACGAGATTCCGGCCACTCCGTCCGGGCCGGAATGACAGCTGGGTTTTTCAGGTTGAAATTCAATAGACCCTCAACCCTTCCCTCTCCGGCCGAGAGGGAGAAATTCTGTATTCTGTATTCCGTATTCTGTATTCCGTATTCCGTATTCTGAATTCTGAATTCTGTCTCCTGAATTTTTTACTTTTTCTCCCGTGCTGCTTCGTACCGCCGCGACACTTCTTTCCAGTTAATCACCGACCAGATCGCCTGCAGATAATCACCTCGTTTATTCTGATATTTCAGGTAGTAAGCGTGTTCCCACACATCAATCCCGAGAATCGGAATGCCCCGGAAGGGAGAAATATCCATAAGCGGATTGTCCTGATTGGGTGTGGAACCCACTGCCAGTTTTCCATCTGAGGTGACCACCAGCCAGGCCCATCCCGATCCGAACCGGGTGGAAGCCGCTTTGTTCAGCAGCGTTTTCAGACTATCCAGCGATCCGAATTGAGACAAAATGGCTTTTTCCAGATCGGCGGATGGACGGGTATCCTTTTCCGGGGTAAGAATGCTCCAGAACAGGTCGTGGTTGTAATGACCGCCCCCATTATTCCGGATGGCTTCGCTCTGGGTGGACATCCGGCTCATCAGATCGGTGAGCGACCATTTTTCGGCTTCTTTTCCCGCCAGCGCGGCGTTCAGATTCCGGACGTAACCGGCATGATGCCGGCTGTAATGGATTTCCATGGTCTGGGCATCGATGAACGGCTCCAGTGCGTTGTAAGCGTATGGAAGTGGAGCCATGGTGTACGGACCCTGCGCACTAACCGCGGAAAATCCCAAAAAAATAATACTGAAAAACAAACCTTTCATAACTGCATCTCCTGATTATTGTCCCTATAACATTTCACCGGGCTGTTGGGTTCAACAGCCAGTCTCTTTTCTGCCGGGTTTGCATAATCCTTTAAAACTTGCCACATTTCTGCCGGTATGTCAACCAAATCCATCCGGAACTACGATTCCATTTCTGCCTTCTTTCAATCAGTGGGACTTCCCATCGACCAGTTTCTGGAGTTCACCATTCATCCGCTGGAAGGTCTGCATGGATCGGTCCCCTTCCGTTCACCCGATTTCCGAACGAATTACCATGCCTTTCTTCTGATTCAATCGGGATCAAGTGAGTACACCATTGACGGATTCCGGTATCAATTGGGTCCGGGCTCCTTCTATTTCACTACGCCGGGCCACGTAAAATCGTTTTCGATTTTTGAGGAACTCTCGGGTTTCATGATCACCTTTTCGGACTCATTCCTGAAGGCCAACTACCCGGGTGAAACGGAAGCCGATTTCCCGTTCCTGTATGAAGACACCATTCCGGTTATGAAGGTGGATGAACCAACCGTCGCCCGCCTGGCCAGTCAGATGACCCAGATCCGTCAGGAATATCTGGCTGCTTCCCCGCTGAAAGAACGCCTGCTCGGAATGCATCTGGCCGCCCTGCTGCTGCAAACCCGGGAACTTCTGATCACCAGCACCGTTGATCGCCGGATCCGGAACCGTCCTGCGGAAATTACCCGTAATTTCAAACTGGCCATGAACCGGCATTTCCGCTCTGTTTTTGAAGGAAAGACCAGACAAATCTGGCAAATCCGGGATTATGCATCGGTTCTGAACATCCATCCCAATCACCTGAGTAACACCATCCGGCAGGAAACCGGCAAAACCGTTGGTAACTGGATTGATGGTAAATTAACGGATGAAGCCATCCGGCTGCTCAGAACAACGGCCCTCCCCATCTCAGAAATTGCCTGGAAACTCGCGTTTACCGATGCGTCGAACTTTACCCGCTTTTTCCGCCGGCAGACAGGAAAAAGTCCGGGGGAACTGAGAGCAGGAAAGTAAGCTATTCCGGTCGCCGGAGTTGTTTCCGTTTACGGATCAGGAAAAACTGGATGCACGCACCAATGAGTGCGCCAAGAGTCAGCATCGGAATACCATCAATTAACCACGATGGTAAAAAAGGCAGATATTGCTCCAGAAAGGTCATTTTATAGTCGGTGGCCATCCCGGACGAAAGACGCAGGTCTTTTTCCCACTGAGTCAGAACGCAACCACCTGTAAACACAAGAGAAATCAGCTGACTGGCGGCGGCAGTTATAAACGACCAGGCAAACCAGTCTGATGATTGAAATTTTGAGAACCGGCCGGTAAAAACAGCAACACCACCTGCCACGGTAATCCCAACCAGGATCGCATGAAAAACAACCAGACAATCAGCAAGCAAAATCGGATTCAGAGATGACCTCCTGGTTGTCACAACGGGTTTCCGGTTAACGGAGTTCCGTCCGGAAAATTCAACCAATAGACCAATTCTTAGAAACTGACCAGTATTACTTGAAAACCTACCTGTTACCTGTTTCCGGTTTGCTGGACCTTTGTTTCATCAAACAATCAGGAGCATCAGATGAAGAAAATTGGAAATCAGGGTCTGCAAACCGCCGACCTCGGACTCGGTTGCATGGGGATGTCGGACTTTTATGGCAGCAAATCCACACGGAATGACGCCGAAAGCATCCGGACCATTCAGGCCGCATTGGACAAGGGCATTACGTTCCTAAATACCAGCGATTTTTATGGATCGGGACACAATGAACTGCTTATCCGCGAAGCCCTCCGCGGCCGGTCGGACCGGCCAGCAATCAGTGTTAAAACGGGAATTCTCCGCACGCCAACCGGCGGATTCGCTGGTCTGGATACCCGACCTCAGGCACTTAAAAATTTTGCCGCACAGACCCTGTCAAAACTGGGGACCGATGTGATTGATCTGTATCAGCCGGGACGTCTGGATCCGTCTGTTCCGGTGGAGGACACCGTCGGGGCCATTGCCGATCTGATCCGTGAGGGTAAAGTGAAGTATCTCGGGCTTTCCGAGGTCAATTCAGAACAGCTGCGCCGGGCACACACCGTTCATCCGGTCACGGCTGTGGAAGTGGAGTATTCCCTTGCAACGCGGGTTCTTGAAAGGGACCTGTTGAAAACGGCGCGCGAATTGGGAGTGGGTATTGTGGCGTACGGCGTCCTTTCCCGGGGTTTGCTTTCCGGATCGTTGTCGGGATCCTTCGACCCGACCGATTTCCGGGCGCATTCACCGCGGTTTTCCGGTGAAAACTTTTCGGTAAATCAGCAGAAGATGTCTGTCCTGGAACACATGGCCAAAGACAAGGGATGCACGCCTGCTCAGTTGGCCATTGCCTGGGTATTGCATCAGGGATCGGATATTCTTCCTCTGATCGGAACCACCAGCACGGCACGTCTCAATGAAAATCTGGCTGCTCAATCCATCCGATTAACCAGTGAGGAATTGAACAAATTATCTGATGCCTACCCGGAAGGCACTTTTGCCGGTGAACGGTATGCTGCTCAGCAAATGGGGCTCGTTTTAAGATAAATACCAATACCGGGGCTGATTCCGATCAGCTCCGGTTCTGATTCTGCAGCCAGGTTTCCACCCGCTCCTTCAGTTCTGCGTAGGGAACGTAACCCCTCGCCGCCAGATGTCCTGTATTCCCGTTGACCAAAACCACCGTGGGGAATCCGCTGACACCGATCTGTTGGGTAAACTGCACATCCTGACTGAACGCAAACCGGACCGGATCGGACTTCCAGTCGGCCAGCCATTGATCCCAATCGAGACCATTGGCAAGAACCACTGGTTGGTAAGATTCAGCCACATTCAGATCGGCACCGTCCTGGAACAACCGATCCTGAACCGTTTCCATGAACGTGAATTCCTGACCGGGTTTCTGACTGGCCATGGCAAGCACGGCCAGACTCGGTGGGGTCGAATCAGTAATCAGGGTCCCGATTTCAATCACCTGGTGCTTGTACGACTCGCCCATGGTCACGCCTGTCATTTCCTCCAGACGCGGAATGGCCGTCCTCAGATAATCCGACATCCGCCCCACCGGACCGACGCGATCACCCGTGATCATTCCGCCCAGAATTAGTTTAAATTCGAGCCGATCCTGAAAGTCCCTGCGGATCTGGTTCATCACCGGCTTGAAGCCATAACACCATCCGCAGTGCGGATCCATGAAGTAGTAGAGTGTGTGCATGAGTCACTAAACAATGATCTGGCTGGAAAAGTTTGGATCAGGGGCTTTAAGGGAGGGTGCAAAATATGTACGCGAAGACGCCAAGGCGCTAAGTTTATTGATTTTAAAACAAGAAAACCTTTGCGTTCTTCTGTATTTACCCTTTGCGCTCTCTGCGGTGAAGGAATTTTACCGCAGAGGGAGCAGAGAAAAGCAGAGTCCTCAGAGATTTTTGTATTGAAAACCAAAAAACCTCTGCGCTCTCCTTGTATTTCACTTTGCGCCCTTCGCGTTAAAAGTATTGCAAAGGAAACTCTTGACACTGAAATAGTTTCCTGCTACCTTTGTCAAAGAAACTAATAACACCGGAATCGTTTCCATGATTACAATTGTCGAAAAAGCCATGGAAAAGTTCATGGCGCATGGTTTCAGTCGGGTGACCACCGATGAAATCAGCCAGGAACTGGGCATCAGTAAGAAAACCCTTTACAAGTATTACGAAACCAAGGACAAACTGGTCGATGCCGTTCTTGACTACGTCATGTCGAATCTGGCCTCCATATTCGACGCAGTCATGGCACGTCCCGACCTGAATCCCGTCGAGAAAATGGAAGCTTTCTTCGAAATCATTTCAACCTATGTCTGGCGGGTATCGCCAGCCATGATGCAGGATCTTCAGCGGAATCGCCCCGATCTGTTTCAACGGATCCTGGCTTTCCGGGAGCATAACATCCGCAGCCGGCTCACCACTTTGCTGAAGGAGGGTCAGGCACAAGGTCTGATCCGTCAGGAAATTGACGCCACCCTGGCCATCGATGCGTTTCTGGCTGTGGTTAATACCATCATGGTACCGGCTTATCTGATCAACTCCCCCCATTCACCCAAAACGGCCTTCACCCAGCTTCATGATCTATTTCTATTTGGAATTTTAAGGAAAACGGAGACTCATCCATGAAACGATTCTGCTTACTCGCTGCCCTGTTTCCTCTCGCCATCGCCTGTGACAATGGCGACACCATTGAAGTGACCGGTACGCTGGAAGGAAACGATCAGATCGTCAGTTCACAAGTGGCCGGCCTGGTCAAATCTGTTCTGAAATCCGAAGGTGATTCAATCCGGGCTGGTGAGGTGATTCTTCAGATCGATACCACAGACTACTACCTGAATGTCCTTCAGGCTCATGCAGTTTACCGACAGGCAAGGGCCGCACTCGACCTGATTCAGAATGGAGCCCGTCGCGAAGACATCCGGGTGGCTGCAGAAGCAAAGGAAGCGGCCCGTGCTAACCTGACCGCCGCACAACGCGACCATGACCGCCTTGCCGGACTTCTGAAAACCCAATCCGCCTCACAGAAACAAGCCGATGACGCGTCGACCCGGCTCGAGGTGGCCAAAGCAACCTTTCAGCAGGCCGAAGAAAGCTGGAATAAACTGGTTCGGGGCGCCCGCCGTGAGGACATCGACATGGCCCAGGCCAGGGCCGATCAGGCTGAAGCCCAATGGATGCTTGCCCGGAAAAAACTGTCTGATTGCAGAATCAGAGCCATGCAATCCGGCCTCGTCAGCACGGTGTCTGTCGATCCCGGCGAACTGGTTCAACCAGGATCTCAGGTGGCCCTGGTCACCAGCAACCAGATTCTGACCATGAGCGTCTATCTGAGAGAACCCGATCTGGGACTCGTTCAGCTGGGTGATTCAGTGACCATCAGAGTGGATTCCTTTGAGGACCGGGCTTTTACCGGCATTATCCGCTACCTGTCCCCAACGGCCGAATTCACACCGAAAAATATTCAATCGCGCGATGACCGCGTGAAGCTGGTGTTCGAAGCACGCCTCGATGTTCCGAATTACAATGGTGCTCTAAAAGCAGGCATGCCTGGCGACGCCTTTATCAACCGCAAATCGGAATAACCGTGTCGGCCTTAACCATCACACCCTGTTCACATCGGTTCGGTGCAGTCCAGGCCCTTGACCGGGTGGCTTTGTCGGTAAAACCCGGTGAACTTTTTGGGCTGATCGGACCCGATGGCGCCGGAAAAACCACTCTGATCCGCAGCATTCTGGGTCTTTTGAATCCGGATGAAGGAACGTTCACGGTGCTTGGAGAAGACCGGGTGAAAAATCCGCTGGTGATCAAGGATCAGGTGGGTTATTTAAGCCAGCAGTTTTCTTTGTATGAAGACATGACGGTGAACGAAAACATCGATTTTTTTGCTGCGATTCACGGTGTAACCGATCATGAATCACGCAAACGGGAATTACTGGCATTCACACGGATGTCTGAATTTGGTAACCGGCTGGCCGGTCAGCTCTCGGGTGGAATGAAGCAGAAACTGGCCCTTGCCTGTACATTGATTCACCACCCCAGCCTGATCATCCTCGATGAACCGACCACTGGAGTCGATCCCATTTCCCGGCGCGATTTCTGGAAAATTCTCTCCGACCTGATCCGCCAGGGGCTGACCATTCTGGTCGCAACCCCGTACATGGATGAAGCAGAACGTTGTCACCGGGTCGCGCTCATGAATCAGGGTTCACTGCTTGCTGTTGCCTCTCCCGAAATGCTGCGTCGTCAGCTGAACCGGAAACTGCTTGAAATGATCCCCAACGATCCGCGCCGGCTGCAATCGGTGTTACAGACTTATTTTTCAGAGTATGAATCCCATTTACTGGGCGAACGGGTTCAGTTGCTGCTCCCAACGGATGAGGATCCCCTTCCCCTCATCAGCCGTGTTGAAAGTCACCAGATTACCATTTCTCACTGGCGAGAAACCGAACCAACCATGGAAACCATTTTTATTCATCAATTGGCGGAGAAGAAAGGATGAAAAGGAAGAATTCAGAATTCAGAATTCAGAAGTCAGAAGGTATAGTACGGAATAAAATTACCAAGTCGGATTCCCTGAAGTTATTTAACCCGGTGGCTGAGGTGGTTGTTTACCCCGATACAATCGGGGAAGCTACCGGGAACCCGGTGGCTGAGCGGAGTCGAAGCCACCAGAAAATACATCAGACCCGTGGATTCTCTTTCCCCGGAATTTTAGCAGCACTTCTGCTCTTTTCAGCCATTCCCGGGCACTCCCAATCCACGCTTTCCCTGCCCGAAGCCATTGAAAAAGCACGGGCCGCTCATGAGCAAATCCGCATAGAACAACTCAAAGCCGAATCGGCAGCCCTGACGTCTGATCAGGCCTTCAATAATCGCTTACCTTCCCTGAAAGCATCCGGCCGGTTCACCCGTCAGTCCGAAGTGGATCCTTTCGCGATTTCACTCACCCTTCCGCCGCCGGTCGGAACCATAAACCGGGTGGTATCCGAATCCATTGAAGATGCAGCCGCTTTCCGTTTAACGTTGACCCAACCCCTTTTCACCGGCTTCAAACTGACCGCCGCCGAACAGGCAGCTGAATGGCAGGCCAAAGCAGCCGGCATGGACGTTAAAACCCGTCAGCAGGAACTGTCCCTTCAGGTTACCCGTGCCTACGGACAGGTTCTCCTCGCAGAAAAACAGGTGGAATTGACCAGTCAACTTGTCAATTTATTGACTAAACGACTCTCCGATGCAGAATCCATGGCCGCCCAGGGACTCCTGACCGAAACCGAAGTACTCGCCATCCGCGTTAAAAAAACGGAAACGGAAGCCGAGGCCATCTATGCGGCTGATCGGTTACAGGTTGCCCGGCTTGGTCTGGGTCAATGGCTTGGAAGTTCAACAGCTTTCACCGGAACACTGGCACCCATGGAAATACCGGTCCTTTCACCCCAGCCTTCCGAAAGACCTGAACTTTCTGGATTGACCTTCCGGAAATCGGCCATTTCAGAGCAAATAAAAGTGGCCCGGTCCGATTGGTTTCCCACCATTGCTTTACAGGCCAACTATGATCTGGCCAATCCGAACCCGCGGTATTTCCCGGTTGAGCAGGCATGGAAATCCACCTGGGATGTCTCTCTGGTCCTTTCCTATGAAATCTGGACATGGAATACCCGGTTTCTGCAAACTCAGCAGGCCGATCTGGCCAGAAATCAGATGGATCTCCAGGAATCACTACTGAGGAAGTCCATCACACTGGAACAACAGGCAGCCGATGCAGCACTGGCGCGTTCGGAAAAACTGGTGGCTGTGATGCAATTGCTCTCAGAACAGACCCGGAAACGTGCAGAACAGGTTGCCAATCAGTTTCGCGCCGGACTGATTCCGGTTGCCGATCTGCTCGATGCCGATGTACAGGCCACACAAGCCGCACTTCAGGCCGAGGCTGCCCGGATAAACTGGATGACCGACCGGTTGGTTCAGGCAAAAGCCTGGGGACGGTTGCTCTGATGAATGCACCGGTTTCCATATCCGTCGACCACCTCAGCCGGCATTTCGGCACCTTCAAGGCTGTGGATGATGTCAGCTTCACGGTAAAAAAGGGTGAAATTTTCGGCTTCCTCGGACCGAATGGTTCAGGAAAGTCCACCACCATCCGGATGTTGTGTGGCTTGCTGAATCCGTCCGGAGGAAATGGGACTGTGGCCGGTCTGGACATCCGGAACCAAGCAGAGCGGATTAAAACACGGATCGGTTACATGAGCCAGCGGTTCAGTCTGTATCAGGACCTCACCGTTCAGCAAAACATGGAATTCTGGTCCACGTTATACAAAGTGCCGTCCGAGGTCCGGCAAACCAGAATCCGTCACTTTCTCGATCTGGTGCAACTGACCGGATACGAAAACCGCATGGTGGCCGGGTTGCCGGGTGGAATCAGACAGCGGCTCGCACTGGCTGCCTCCATGGTCCATGAACCCGATGTGATTTTTCTGGATGAACCGACCGGTGGAGTCGATCCGGTTTCGCGCCGCAATTTCTGGTCGATTATCGATCAGGTGTCTGCTGCAGGAACCACCGTATTTGTCACCACGCATTTTCTCGATGAAGCCGAATATTGCCACACGATTGGTCTGATTTACAATGCACGGCTGATTGCACTCGGTTCTCCGCAGGAACTGAAAACCCGTGAAATGAAATCCGTTTCCCTCGAACTGCTCACCGATCAGCCACTGGAGGCTATGACTGTGATTAACTCGCTTCCAGTCGTCAGTGAAACCTCGGTATTCGGGCTTCATCTCCACATTATGCTCAAGGAGGGTGAACGGTTCACCGACAGGATCAGAGGTGACATTACCACCACCCTGACCGGGTCTGGAATCGTGGTTAAATCCCTCGAGGTCATCGTTCCCAGCCTGGAAGATGTGTTTATCCACCTGATTGAATCGAGCAGGAAGGAGTTACCGGCATGAAAACACCCTCGCGGGCACGTCACCGGATCGCGGCCATGGTTCGGAAGGAATTTATTCAGATCAGCCGGGATAAACGAAGTCTGGGTATCCTCATTTTCCTGCCCGTCTTTATGCTGATCATGTTTGGATATGCCCTCACTTTTGACGTATCTGAATCACCCTTGTCGGTATTGGATGAGGATAAAACCCCTGCCTCCCGTGCATTGATTGAGGCGTTGTACCAGACCGACTTTTTCGGTCCCGGTCCGCAGGTGAATAACACTCACGAAGCCGAATGGTTACTCGACAGCCGCAAGGCAACCAGTGTCATCATCATTCCCTCTGGCTATTCGGCTGATTTACTGGCCAAACGTCGGGCGCCTGTTCAGATTTTAATTGACGGATCAAATGCCAATGAAGCCACACTGATCAAAACCTACATTGAACAGATAGTCGGATCGGTGAATCAGGAGATTCGTCAGGATTTTCTGAACAGCCGGGGTATGCACCTCGATCTTCCTCTCGATATCAGGGCACGCATCTGGTACAACCCCGAATTAAAAAGTTCGGTCTATCTGGTGCCCGGATTGGTGGTATATATTCTTATGATCACGGCAGTAATCTCAACAGCCGTTTCGGTGGTAAGGGAACGGGAACGCCGGACCCTGGAACAACTGATGATTTCACCTCTTCGGCCCATTGAACTGATTATCGGAAAAACCCTTCCCTATCTGCTTATTTCCATTGTGGCCGCTTATGCCATTCTCACTTTTGGCTACATTCTCTTTGGTGCAACGGTCAAGGGCAGCCACATCGAATTGTTTTTTGTACTGATTCTGTTTCTCATTGGCGGATTGGCTCTCGGTCTGGTGGTTTCTACTGTGGCGCCCAATCAGCAGGTGGCCTTTCTGGCGGCAACATTCATATCGGTGCTTCCCACTTTGCTTCTGTCTGGCTTTATGTTCCCACTTGAATCCATGCACCCGGTGCTTCAGGGAATATCCATGATTTTCCCGGCCCGTTACTTTCTTGAAAGTCTCCGCTTCATTGTCATCAAGGGAGCAGATATATCGGCTTACTGGCACGATGTACTGGCACTCTTCATTTTTTTGCTTGTCATGGTCAACGTGGCCAGAATTAAACTGAATTCGATTTTCCGCTAAGAGGCACACCATGCAAACTGTTCTGGCCATGATCCGAAAAGAATTTCTGCAACTCAGGCAGGATAAAAAATTGCTGGCATTGTCATTGGTGGCTCCCATTTTTCAGGTAGTCCTGCTCTCTTACGCTGCCCGGATTGATGTGAAAGACATCCGGTTAGCCATCATCGATCCGAACCCAACAGTTCATTCACGTGAAATCCGCGAAAAATTCGAAGCAAGCGGGTTGTTTACCGTGGTGGAAACCGCAACCACCGACCGCGATGTCAATCATTGGCTCGATGCAGGGAAAATCCGGATGGCGCTGATTTTACCCGCCGACTTTTCGAAACACCGGTTGGGAGGAAACACGGCAACCGTTCAGCTACTCGTCGATGGGGCCGATGGAAATACCGCAGGCATTGCAGTGGGATATGCAGCCGGACTGCTCAGCAGCATCAGTCAATCCATTCTGTCAGAACGGATTGACCGATCCGGTCTCAGGATGGAAATTGGTCAGGTTCAGGCTGAAACCCGGGTCTGGTACAACCCCGAACTCGAAACCATGAATTTTATGGTTCCGGGTGTGCTCAGTATGGTGTTGCTTATTGTAACCACCCTGACCACGGCACTTTCCATTGTAAAGGAAAAGGAAAATGGAAATCTCGAACAATTAATCGTAACCCCCATCCGGTCCTGGGAAATTATGCTGGGAAAAATGATTCCCTATTCCATCACCGCCACCATTGTGGTTCTCGTGATTCTGGGACTCAATTCGGTGTTAATGGAAGCACCCTTCCGGGGAAGCTTTCTGGTCATGATGCTTCTGGTCTATGTGTATCTCATCACCACGCTTGGACTTGGATTGCTCATATCCACCGTATCGAATAACCAGCAACAGGCTGCCCTTACAGCCGTCTTTATTTTAATTCCACCCATGGTTTTTTTCAGCGGATTTATTTTCCCGGTAGAAAACATGCCAACGGTGATTCAGTGGATATCCACCGTCATCCCCATGAAATATTTCCTGGTGATTATCCGCGGTATATTCCTGAAAGGCGTCGGACTGGAAACCCTGTGGCCCGAGTTCCTGGCGCTGTTTGTTTTCTCGGTGATCATTTTTTCCATCGCCGTCTTCCGGTTCAGAAAAACTCTGGATTAAAAATGTGGACGAGGGGCAAATTCACTTCAACACAAAGTCCGCCACGGTGACAAAAAATGAACACAACGAAATTATTTTTTTTGTCCTTTCCGGTGAAAGTAATTTTCTTTGCGGCTTCGCGACTTTGCGTCCATTTTAAAAACCTTTGCGCACTTTGCGTTAACCGTATTTATCCGCAGAGTTCGCTATGAAAAGCAGAGACTGCAGAGATTCTTGTATTGAAAACTTAAAACACTTTGCGACTTCGCGACTTTGCGTTCATATCAAAAAAGGTTTCATCGGGAAATTTTCATCCTTCATCGGGTGATTTCTACGTTTGAATCCGGATAGTTGCCAAGTCTGATGGCGTTTACCGACTTTTGACCCTGTCGAACGCATAAGGACTTCCCATGCGAACTCTTTCCTCTGTAACGCTGATTTCAATTCTGTTAATAATGACCGGAACAAAGGCCTTTTCTCAGGAAAATGAGCACCTTCAGGAAATTCTGACCGATTATCTCGATTCACCCGAGGTGCCCGGACTATCCTTTGCTATCATTCAGAATGGTCAGTCCTGGGCAGGAGCGGCAGGTAACCTGAAGACAGATACCCCTGTTTTTATGGCAAGTGCCACCAAACTGATAATCACCGCACTCGTCCTTCAATTGAAGGCAGAAGAAAAACTGTCGCTCGAGGATCCGGTTACCAAATACCTGCCAGCAGATGTTACCTCCCGATTACATGTGATCGATGGAATCGACTATTCCAGCTCTGTTACCATTCGGCACCTGCTTTCACACACATCCGGGTTACCCGATTATTTTGAGGATGAACAAGCGGATGGATCTTCCCTTCAGGACGACCTGTTCAACGGAAACGACCAGTCATGGACCTTTACCGACTGCATTCAATGGTCGAAAGAAATGGAACCTCAGTTTATTCCGGGAAAAAAAGGAAAAGCCCATTATTCAGATACCAATTTTCAGCTGCTGGGCCGCATTCTGGAAAACCTGACCGGAATGCCTCTGGAGAACCTGATCATTGAACGGATTGCTCATCCTCTTCAGTTGAAATCGACCTGGCTATACAAAGATCCAACAGACCAACGGCCTGCCGCCATTTATCACAATGGGAAACCACTATCCATCCCAAAGGCCATGGTGTCTTTTGGCCCCGATGGCGGACTGGTTTCCACACCATCCGACTTTGTGCGTTTTCTTAAGGCTTTTTTCACGGGAGACTTGTTTCCCATAGAATATCTGACTGAATTGCAACAGTGGAATTCCATATTCTTCCCGATGCAATCAGGGCTGGGAATTCAACGGATTCATTACCCGTGGTTCATGGATCCGTTTGGACTGTCACCCGACCTGATCGGATATGTCGGACTGTCGGGGGTGGTCGCCGTATACAATCCGGAAAATCAGATTTTTATCGTTGGTACATCGAATCAGGTCACATCTCCTTCTGTTTCATTCCGGTTGGTGAATGAGTTACTGAATGCAGTTAAAGCAAAATAAACGGATATAAACGCAACGACATAAAGAATTCACAAAGTCCGCATCGGTTCCATTATTGAAAACCAAAATATCTTTGCGCTCTTCTGTATTTATCCTCGGCGCTCTCCGCGGTGAAAGCATTTAACCGCAGAGAAAGCAGAGAATAGCAGAGACTGCAGAGATTCTTGTATTGAACACCAAAAGACTTTTTGCGTTCTTTGGTACGAAACCTTCGCGCTCTTTGCGTTAACCGTATATAACAGCAGAGTTCGCTAAGAAAGGCATTTACCGCAGAGATTCTTGTATTGTAAACTTAAAATACGTTGCGGCTTCGCGTCTTTGCGTCCATATTAAAAAAACCTTTTCAATGAACAACTATCATTCAGGAGAATACATGCACACCGTATTAGGTTCGGGCGGATCAATTGGCCGGGAACTAGCCCGGGAACTGGCCGCCATCACCACTCAGATCCGGTTGGTCAGCCGCAATCCGAAAGCCATCAATCCCACCGATCAGCTATATGCCGCCGATCTGACTGACTTTTCAACCATTGATGGAGCCGTTGCCGGATCTTCCGTTGTCTATGTCACGGTGGGTTTTGACTACAACACAGCCGTCTGGAAAAAAACCTGGCCCCCATTTATGAAGGCTGTGGTCGACGCATGTAAAAAGCATTCCGCAAAACTGGTCTTTTTCGACAACATGTATTGCTACGATCCGTCCGATGTCCCTTCCATGACCGAATCCAGCCGGATCAATCCATCCAGTGAAAAAGGAAAAGTAAGGGCAGAGGTGGTCAGACTGATTCTGGATGAAGTGAAAGCAGGTACGCTAACAGCTCTTATTGCCCGTGCCCCCGATTTCTACGGACCTGCCATCGCCAACAGTGCACTGTTCGAAACGGTTTTTAAACCATTAAAGGCAGGAAAAGCAGCCATGTGGTTTTCCTCAGCCGACAAAATTCACCAATACATTTATACCCCCGATGCAGCCAGGGCAGTTGCCATTCTGGCGCAGCAAAATGACACATGGAATCAGACCTGGCATTTGCCAACCGATCAGGTGGAATGGACAGGCCGGCAATGGACTCAGGCCATTGCAATCGAACTGAACGTGAAGCCGAAATTAACAGTTCTTCCGAAAATGATGGTCCGGTTAATCGGATTGTTTGTACCGTTTCTGCGTGAAATGCCCGAAATGATGTATCAGAATGCGCAGGATTACCGGTTCAAAGATGACAAGTTCCGTAAACGCTTCCCTGATTTTCGGGTGACTACAGCTTCAGAGGGAATCCGGATGGTAGTGAGTTTCCAGAAAGCGGGTGAATAACCAAAGAAAAGATTTGGAGGCTCAGTCGCGAAGCTGCAAAGTTTTTTATCCATGGCGCCTTCGCGTTAAATGCATTTAAACGCAATGACACAACGAATTCGCATAGACCGGTGAGGTTCAGGCATCGAAAAACCAAAAAACCTTTGCATTCATGGTTATGAACACTTTGCGCCCTTAGCGGTAAAAGGATTTAAACGCAAAGTCGCCAGGAAGGAACGCCAAGACGCAGCGTTTTAAAATTGAAAAACTTTGCGCCCTTGGTTATGAACACTTTGCGTCCTTCGCGTTAAAATGTATTTTACCGGACGATTTTAAATACGTAGAAACTCCCGACCCCGAAGGCAGCCACGTACCCGTTCTTCACATCCTGCGAGAGGATGGAATCATCGGGGATATCGAATTCCTCGACCACCTCGCCGGTGGTGATGTCGATGATGTACCATTCATACTGGCCATAGGTATGCGGCTTAAACACATACCGGTTGCCATCGTAACTGGATGGATCAATCATGCCATCATATTCCGACAACCGCTTCCAATAGAGTTGCTTGCCGGTTTCCATATCCAGACAGAACCAGCTATCCCTGCCGCCGGTGACGAAGACAAGGCCTTTTTCTTCATCTGGGAATACACTGATGGCTCCGGGAAAATCTCGTCGGTAGTTTGTTATAGGCAACTCATACTTCCAAACTAATTCACCAGTCTCAAGGTCGAATTTAATCGTTGTACCATCATAAAAGACATTATACCCTGTTTTATCTTTCAGGACTGGAACAGAAAATGTATTCTGATATGTTTGCAAATAGAATCCATATCCATTCGTATTTACGAACCAGCGTGGTTTTGCTTTAATTGAATATTCCAATAACCCTGAATTATTATTGTATCTTGTTACGGTTCCGAATTCCATTAAAGGTTCATTATTAGCGTTTCTAACTTCTTTAATAGTTCCAATAAATATTCCGCCTTGATTGGAAATGATTGATTGAACGCCCCCTGAATCGGAAATAATAGAACGGATTGTGTTTCCAGTTATTAAATCATATTGAATAAATGTCTTTGGAGTAGTCACGAATGGATGCCGGTAACCATAATCCTCATCAATCCAACTCATTCCCCCATAATCCCGTTGTATACCTGAATCAGGGGCCATCCAAATAAACTCACCTGTAAATTTATTTAGGGAAACGGTTGAGAATAGATCATTTATTACAATTAAATTGGAGTTAAATGAGAAATTGGAGCCATGATAGTCTCTTCCTCCACCAACTATTTTATAACTCCAGATCAGTTTTCCTGTTGAAAGTTCCCTGCATTCGATATTTGGACCATTCGGAAAGTAGGCATAGTTACCATCAATGGATGGCAATTCAAAACCTTGTGATCCCTCAAGTTTATTTAGCTTGATTGACCAGATTTTCTTTATGACAGATGAGGAGCCCCCCCCATTATTTTCACATGAAAAATGAAGTAAGGCAAATAACAAAAAATATAAGATATTCAACCACTTCATATTAATTATTCTGTGATTTAAGCCTGATCCACCTTTTCGCTTCACGCATGGTTTCGGTTTCCTGTTTGTTCCAGGGTTTCACGACCCACAGGGCAGCAGCATGGTTATGGCCATCGTTTGAGTTTGTGTTTGGTGCCAAATACCACGCCCCCTCAGCATTGGTTGGTTTCTGGTTCTTCAAGGCAATCATCCCATCGGTTTCAACCGTGTTGATGGAAAGGATATTCGTTCGGGTTACATAATAGTCATAGGTAAGGGGTTCATTGCAATCATAAGTCAACAATTCTGGCAACACCGAATAGTTCTCCACTTTGAACCCAACATCTTCAAACTGCGTCTGACGGCAGTAATCCTGCCACCCCTTACTTATTCCTTGCATATGCAAAGTTACGGTTTCAGTTTCAATGTTAAGGTCGTTGGTCAGGTCTTGAGTTGCAATATCAAGGTTATCAACTGCCCTTCTTGAAACGATGTATCTTTCTTTTGCAGCCTTCGCCTTATTCATTTGGTATCGCCATTCTCCGATTGTATGAAAGAATGCATCATATAAAGCTTTAAACCGATGCTCTGAGGCCCGATATTCTTCAACCCGGTCATTAAAAAATCCTCTTAGTGCATACATCATCCCAACAGATTGAGCTGATTTTCCTGTACTTAAAACAAGAAACCCTTTGTGTTCTTCTGAATTTACCCTTTGCGCTCTCCGCGTTAAAATGCATTGAATTTAGCGCCTTCGCGTCCATATTCTTTGCGCCATTGCGTTTAACCGAATTGCAACCATTTCAACCTCCCCACCGTAGAACCCGTTGGTTGTCTGCTTGACAACCTTATTTTTGACCTATAACTTTGTTTTATAAAGTACTTTATCGGAGGTACCATGGACCAGCAGAAAGCATTGGATGATCTGACCTTCATCAGGCAACTCATGGCGGACAGTCAGATCATTATCAGGGAACGAACCATTGATTTTATGGTGTGGGGAATCCTGATCACCACTGGCCTGATCGGCACCTATTTTGGTATTCTGTTCGGCTTTTATAAGAGCATCGGAACCTGGATGTGGATCCTTCTGGTTGCCTCCGGATGGGTATTTGCCTTCACCCGAGGGAGCTTTAAGAAACGGGAAACCGCCCCGACCCTTGCAGGAAAAATCCTGAAAGGGACCTGGCTGTCGGTCGGTATTGCCGCCACCATTTTCGGGTTCATTGCACCATGGTCGGGTGCACTTCAAAACGCTTATATATCACCGGCCATTGCAACCGTTATGGCCATTGCCTACTACCTTTCCGGCATCGTTTATCAGAAAAAATGGGTAACAGCCCTGTCATTTTACTGGTGGGCAGGTGCCATCTATTTATTCTTTTTCCCTAATCTGGAAAGTCTGCTGGTCATGTCCTTCATTCTCATAACCGGTCAGATCATTCCGGGAATTATTCTGTACCGTGAAGCCCGAAAAGTCTCCTGACCATGACCGATTTCGATTACAAAAAACTGGATGACATCATTCATTCCCGGATCCGACTGGCGGTCATGGCCGTTCTCATGACCGTCACAGAGGCTGATTTCACCTTTTTAAAAAAACAGGTGAACGCCACCGATGGCAATCTGAGCGTCAGCCTGAAGAAACTGGAAGAAGCCGGCTATCTGAAGGTGACCAAATCGTTTATCGAACGGAAACCTTCAAGCAAATATCAATTGACCGAAGAGGGACGTACCGCTTTTAAGGTCTACATCGATCAGATCGGAAAACTTCTGGGAAAATAGGCCCCTTTTTTTACACCAATACTTTGTTTTATAAAGTACTTTATCAAAGGAGAATCACATGCTTACGACCATGCTTACCCTCATGCTGCTGACCGGAAGTCCGGAATCTGACGACATCCGTTCTGCTTACACGCTGCTTCAGACTGGTATAAACCGGTTTGATGAAACCACCCTGCTGAAGGCCATAAATCGGTTTGACAGCCTGTCTGAACGTCAGCCCGGAAACGGACAGGCCCTGATCGGGGCCGGATGGGCCCGGTACCAGTTGGGGACGTACTACATGACCAGGAAAATGGGAGACAAGGTTACCGACTCCTACGACGCCAACATGAAAGTGGCCGAAAAACTCAGCGAGGTAAAAGGATTTGAAGCGGATGGTCTGGTTCTCAAAGCGGCGATCACCATGAATAAACTATCGGTTTCGGGCGGAGCCTCGGCCGCCCTGCTTTCATTTAAGATTCACGGATGGCTCGATGAAGCTGAGGATCTCCGGCCCGATCACCCGCGCCTCCATCTGATCAGAGGAATGATGTATTTCTTTACCCCGGCCATGTTTGGCGGAAGTGCTGAAAAGGCCCTCAGTTTCTTCACCCAATCCGTTAAGTCATTTGAGGCAGTGGCCAGACAGGCACCTCCGGCCGACCATCTCGGGTTTGCAGAATCCTGCGCCTGGGCTGCTCAGGCAGAGTTTAAACTGGGGAACGGAGATTCTGCCCGGAAATGGTGCGAACGCGCCCTTTCTATTCAACCCGACTACGGGATGATCAGACAACGACTGCTGCCCATGATTAACGAAAAATTTCCTGAGTAAATCATGAAAACCCGATTCCATTTTCCCCTCATCCTTACCGGAATCCTTTTATCAGCAACGACGGAAAGGGTCCTGGCACAGACTCCGGTTTCTGGAACAGTGACGTCTGTTTCTGAAGAACCGCTTGGCTATGTGAATGTCATTTTACTGGGAACCACCTCTGGTGCCATGACAGATGAAACAGGGTCCTTCTCCTTTCTCACCAGGGAAACCGGCGTGGGTCAGATTCAGATCAGTCTGGTAGGCTACCAGCGGAAAGTGGTCACTGTGAAACTGGGTACCGGCAAGCCAGTCAAGGTTCGGGTGGTTCTTGAGGAACAGGATATCGCACTATCTGAACTGGTGGTGACCGGGTCGTCCTACAGCACCGAGTCCGTGTCGGGATTACCCGTCAGTCCGATGGAAATTGTAACCACACCGGGCGGTGCTGCCGACATTTTTCAAATGCTGAAAACCCTTCCGGGTCTGACTCCTGTTTCTGAAAGTGCCGATTTGTACATCCGTGGCGGCGATCCCATGGAATCAACGGTTCTGGTTGATCAGTCAGCCATTTTCCATCCGACCACGTTTGAATCGGCCTATGGCGGACTTTTTTCACTACTTCCTCCTACCATGGTAAAAAATCTCTGGTTCTCTTCCGGCGGATTTCCGGCCAAATATGGCAATGCCCTGTCGGGAGTTCTCGATATAGAGACACGGAATGAACCGACCGATTTCCGGATCAACACGGGCTGGAATGTGGCTGGCTGGGACATTCAGACCACCCTTCCCCTGGTCAGAGAAAAGGCCGGATTGAATCTGTACTTCAAAAAAAGTGAAACCGGACTTCTGATGAAACTTAACCAGAACACGCGGCCCTTCACATCCTATCCTTCCGGCTGGACATCCGGCGGAACCTTCAGCTACAGCTATTCAGAAACAGGGAGAATGAAAGCAACGGTGCTGGCGTCATCCGATCAGCAGGGCGTCCATGTGGACCGTCCGGAAGGAAGCTCCCAATTCGAAGGACAATCGGGTAATCAGCATGTGGGGATGGCCGTTTCCGATGTGTGGAATCGTCAGCTGATTATAAAATCCAATATTTCCGTCACCCAATTTCTCCGAAACTGGAAACTCGGTGTTCTGGACCTCGATGAGAAGGACCGGTCGCTGCAAACCCGGACCGATCTGGAATGGATCGGAAAAAACGGTCAAAAGTGGTATACAGGCGGGGAATTCAGACTCCGGAAGGATGAATTTATCGGGAAAGTACCAGCCTCACAGAATGATTACCGTTTGGGTGCCGCTTACCAGACCATTCATCCCGTTCAATCCATCACGTCGGGTGGCGGATATGTTGAATGGGAGCAAGCCGGTTGGTTTGGGATACCTGCACTTGCCACCCGTGCCGGAGTCCGTCTCGATCACAGCGCCGACCGGCGATCTCCCACTGCCGACCCCAGATTGACCATTTCAGGACTGCTATCCAAACAATGGACTGCCAGTCTGAATTGGGGCATTTTCCATCAATCTGCATGGATACCCATTTCAGATCGACCGCTGATCACCACGCCCCTGCCTGCCATGTCGGCTATCCACACCGTGGGTTCGGTGACCTGGGAAGGATCTGACGACAGAACCTGCCGCCTGGAAATCTGGAATAAAACTTACCACGATCTGCCACTGAAATCGGGAGCCAGCTTCACTTCAGAGGGAACGGGATATGCCCGTGGCCTGGATGTGGTTTACAAGGGAACAATCGGAATGGAAATTGAAGGATGGATCAGTTACGGGTGGGCCGTTTCAGAGCGAAAATGGCTCGATTATACCCAACAGGCTCCCTCACCTGCCGATATTACCCACAACCTGACCTGGGTTGCAAAGAAATACCTGAATCCGTTCTGGCAGATCGGCTGGAATCTGAAACTGGCTACCGGGAAACCCTACACACCCGTCTCAGCCGGAATTCAGGACAGCACCTCCGGACTCTTCTCACCGGTCTACGGAGAAACACATTCAGCCCGGCTTCCGTTCTACCATCGTCTGGATTTCCGGATCACCTATACCAATACTTTTTTTGATCACCTGTTTCTGGTTGGATATGCAGAACTGCTCAATTGTCTGGATACCAGCAATCCGATGGGCTATTCATGGAATTCGGATTATACCAGAAAAACGCCGATTCAAAGCTTCTTCGGCAACCGGACGGTGGTAATCGGAGCGTCCGTTTCCTTTTAAACCGGAACGCAAAACGCCTTTGTGCTCTCTGAGGTGAAGGAATTTAACCGCAAAGGCAGCAGAGAATAGCAAAGACCGCAGAGGTTTATGTATTGAAAATCAAAAAATCTTTGCGGCTTCGCGCCTTTGCGTCCATATTCTTTGCGTTTTCCGCGTTAAAACGTATGAACCGGGTCTTCCTCAGCCAGTCGTTATTCACAAACCATGTATCCGTTATCAAACACGATCCGCCAGACGCCATCCGGTTCCAGCTTCCAGGTCGAATAAAACCGGAGGATGAGTTTCCCTTCAGGTGAATAAACCGGACCGGTGGTCTGTCCGAGTGTCCCCGACCCGGAAACCTCCACCTGATCAGGTTTCCATGAAAACGGCGCCTTTTCACCTTCAAAGTACCGCATCCAATGGGCTGCGATGGCTTCCTTTCCCACCAGGGGATCTCCATCGTTCAGAAAAACCGCCTCCTCAGACACAAAGGACATGAAGAGGTCGGGTTTACGGTCGGCCATGGTTTGAGCGAATGCAATCTCCCTCTGCCGGACCTGTTCTTTCAACTGAGCGGATTTCAGAGTGTCGGTTTGTGCAACCACGGTTCCGGAAACCAGCAGTCCAACCAACAGAAATAAGCATCTCATAGTTTTGTATCCTTTAATGATGATTAAACAACTCAATTTTTTCAACCAAAGCAAGTGAACTTATCCCACTCCCGCATCCATTGCGCACTTTGCGTTTCGCATATTGCGCAATTTTACATTCCAAAACCCCTTTGCCAGAGGACCAATTTCTTACCTTCCCACACGCAGGTATTGTTCCAGAAACACATCATACAACCGGTAACCATCGGTGTCTTCAATGATCAATTGCTGGGAAAGCAACGTGTTAAACGTGCGTTTCATCGAACTGGAACCGATGATGCCACTCACTTTCAGAAAATGATGCGAAAAGGGTTGATCCACAACACCGATACGCGCTATGGCCACAAGCACTTTAAATTGATTGTGAGACAACCGGGCAGGTAGTTCCTCATAGAAGACCCGTTTTTCCTCCAGAAAGGGGATGAAAAACCGGCCGAATTCCGCAACCGACCCCACATCCTGCTTCTGGCTGTAAAGCGCATTACAAATAGCCTGAACGTAATAGGTATGCTGATGGGTCATTTCCAAAATATGCCTGATCACCTCCGGATGAATACGGATGCCACCCTTTTCGAAATGTTTCAGTATAAATGCGGCGTACAGATCGGCCTGCACCGGTTTCAGACTCAGCATCCGCGTGGATTGGAAAAACGGCGAGGCATAATCATTGAAAATATCCGACATCAGATATTTTTCACTGCCCGCGTATATGAACCGGATGTTGGTAAATTGCTGGCTCAGCGTCCGCAGTTTCACCTCCATGGATGCGCCATCCCGGTATTTTCTCACATCCTGGAATTCATCAAAGGCCAGAACGACCGGCTTATCCAGCGAACTGATAAACCGCAAGGTTTCTTCCAGACTGCGGAAAGACCGATCGGGAGACAGCAGGCTCATTTCCACACCTGGCATTCCATCGGGACCCACCGACACCGACAATCCGATCGCCTGAATAAATTCCTTCAGCCGGTTGGCAAATCCGCGTTCCGAAAACGCCTGACTTCTTAAAACCGCATTCCCCAGCTCTGCACAGAAATCCTGCATGGATTTGGTTCCCCACAGATCGGTGAAAATGCAGTAGAACTCATCCTCAAGATGATGAAACACATGCCGGATCAAGGCCGATTTTCCCAACCGTCTATAGGCATAGAGCGTTACATCCACCCCATTCCTCAACGACATGCAGATGGTTTCCGTTTCGGTTTCCCGATCACAGAAATAGTCGGGACCCCGATACCCTTTCAGCAAAAATGGATTCATGATCATTTCCCCTGATCTTCACAGTATGCGTTACGCACTATGCGTTTCGCAATTTGCGAAATTATATAAAAATCATCCCCCAACAGCAACAGGCCCTTCGCCGGACAGAGAGGCAACCCGTTACCGGAAGGACTGTCCGTATCGGTTCAGTTCAATTCCAACACGCCCCGAAGGCGGATATCTGCAGAGGAACTTCCAATCATGATATCGAATAGTCCCGGTTCAGCCACCCACTTCAGCGATGAATTGTAAAAGGAGAGATGGTCAATGGAAATCCGGAATTCAACCGTTTTCGATTCGCCGGCCCTGAAGAATACCTTCCTGAAATCCTTTAACTCCTTAACAGGTCGGGAGACCGAAGCAACCCGATCCCTGATGTATAATTGCACCACCTCTTCCCCATCCCGTTTGCCTGTGTTGGTCACTTTCATGGAAACCAGAATCGAATCATTCGGAGTCATCATGGATTTGCTGAGCTTCAGATCGGAGTAAGTGAAGGAAGTGTAACTGAGGCCATAACCGAATTCATAGGCCGGATAGATGGATTCATCCAGGTAGGCACTGCGGTAAAACCGGTCCTGATCATTGGTAGCCGGCCGGCCTGTATTCAGATAGGCGTGATACATGGGAATCTGTCCCACACTCCGGGGAAAGGTCATGGTCAGTTTACCAGATGGATTGTCGTCCCCAAAAAGCACATCCGCGATCGCATTTCCTGCTTCCGACCCCAGCCACCAGGTATATAAAATGGCAGAGGCTTTCTGCTGAATCTCCGGAAAGACCAATGGGCGGCCGGCATTGATTAACACCACCACCGGTTTCCCGGTTTTGACCAATTCGAGAAACAGGTCGGTCTGAACACCGGGAATGCGGATATCGCTGCGGCTTTTTGCTTCACCTGACAGGTCCCGTCTTTCACCGATACTGAGAAGGACCAGGTCTGCTTTCCCGGCTTGTTCAACGGCTTCGGCAAATCCTGACCGATCACTTCCCTCTATGTTGCACCCGCGGGCATACATCAGTTTTGTTTCATTTCCCGCCCGGTCAAGGAGCCCTTCCCATTGAGTCACAATAAAGTTTGAATCCACTCCCGGAACTTCCACATCCCAAAACCCTTTGTTCTGTTTCACCGCCTTCACCAGCGGACCGATGACGGCGATGGTTTTCACTTTCGGAGTGATGGGAAGGGTTTCCTTATCGTTTTTAAGCAACACGATACTTTTCCGGGCCATGTCCCGGGCTGCTTCCACATGTGCCGGATTGTTCAATGCCTGCTTTTCCCGATCCGGATTGCTGAACCTGTAAGGATCCTCAAACAGCCCCAATTCAAACTTTTTCCTCAGGATACGCCGGACTGATTCATCAATGACAGAAACGGGGACTTCACCCTTTTTTACCAGTGCGGCGAGGTTGTTCTTATAATTGCGGCTTTCCATATCCATATCGGTACCGGCCAGGATGGCGGCCCGGGCTGCTTCATATTCATTGGCCACCGTCCCGTGGTTAATCATTTCACCCACCGCGCCCCAATCGCTCACCACAAATCCGGTAAATCCCCATTCATCACGGAGCACCGTCTGAAATAAAAACCGGTTCATGGTGGCCGGAATACCGTTGATGTCATTGAACGAGGTCATTACAGTGGCAGCGCCCGCCTTTACCGCCGCTTTGTAAGGGGGCAGATACACCTCGCGCAACATCCGTTCACTCATATCCACCGAGTTGTAATCACGCCCTCCAATGGCTGCTCCGTAGGCTGCCAGGTGTTTCACGCAAGCCAAAACCGCGTCGGTCGAGCCATATCCGTTTCCCTGAAAACCCCTGACTCTCGCCGCTGCAATTTTCGCTCCTAAAACCGGATCCTCCCCGGCTCCTTCCATCACCCGACCCCACCTTGGATCCCGGCTGATATCCACCATGGGAGCAAACGTCCAGTGTATTCCTGCAGAACTGGCTTCAATTGCCGCAATCCGTGCCGCCCTTTCCATGGCATCAAGGTCCCATGAACACGACTCTGCAAGCGGAACAGGAAAGGTGGTTTTGTAGCCGTGAACAACATCCTGGCCAAAGATCAGAGGAATTTTTAACCGGGATTGCATGGCAATTTCCTGCCACTTGCGGGTGCGGAATGTACCGACTGCATTGAGCATGGATCCAACCTCACCCCGTCTGACCTGTCCTTCCTTGTCGGGATCGAGGGTGACCGGCCCGGTGGCAGACTGGTCATCGTTGTACTGATTCAACTGTCCGATTTTTTCTTCCAGTGTCATGAGGGAAAGGACTGAATCCACTTTCTGGCTGATGGGCCTGGATTGTGTCCAGCAAGTGAGTGGTACAAAAATCAGCAACGTGACCATAAACCAGCGGTTCATGAAAGACCTCTGAACTAGTTGAAAGGAAAAATGATTGTGACTGCGATTGTCGGTTTTAAATATGGGCATGGTCCGGGATTATTTCCATCCGATTGCACAGAAAGGAGGCCGGGTTTAAACGATTATGAACGTGTGTCCTTTTACCGGGTGAAAATCTGCGACAATCAGGAAGATCGCTTCAACTCCATGACCAGACAGTCATCTTCATTAAACCGACGTTCACCGACCGGTATAAATCCAAGTCGCCTGTAAAAGTTTTGTGCGCGGATATTCGACAGTAGCGGATCGATCAGTATGGTATGAACCAGCGGATCGGAAAAACAGCGCGCAATGGCCTGTTTCATCATCATGGATCCGTACCCTTTCCCCAAATCCTCCGGCCATCCGATCCAGATATCAATGGCACGGAAACCAGGACCGGTTTCCCCCCAATAGCGGGTTACTTCACGATCGGGATCGATGATTTGAATAAAACCAACCGGCCGGCCATTCCATTCGGCCATCAGTTGTTCCCGCCAGTCTGGTGTACGGACTAGTTCGGTTTCCCAGTCCCAGTCATCGGATGGATCGGAATCGATGACATGTGGCTGCTGATCCCATTCCAGAAGAAGGGGGAGATCATCGGGTGTTGCGGGGCGGAGGGTGATCATCTGAGGAATTTTTAAAAGGTCATTTCAGGGTCTTAGGAATCATGAAATGCAACCGGCTTTTTTCTATCCAGACCGGTCACTCCACCACTCCTTTCACATCATATTCAACAGACCGGAAAGTAAAATCGGCATATTGAAAGTCCCCTTCCGGGTAGTGATAGACTGCTGCACCCCAACCGGGAACGCGCCGGCCATCCACTTCCTTCCAGTTGGTAACCGGCGTGCTCCACCGGACATTTCTCATGGACCCGTTTTCTTCAAGTGCATACCGGTCATCGGAGACAAAGTTATTCAGAACTCCAGCCTGTGAAATGTCCAATACAGCAGAAACCTCATGTTTTCCATTTTTCAGCCGGATACGCACCCACCCACTATCGGTTTCATCAGCCCTGATTCTTGGGTCGGTTAAAGCAGCAGGATTGTACAGACACAAATCATTCAGAATGGTAACGGTTTCGGCCTGTGTCAGAGTATCCCCTTTCAGGTCAACCGTATTATACAGTGAGGCAATCCGTACCTGGAATAATGCAGATTCATCTGAATATTGGTGAACAGCAGCAAAGGGAATCAGAAAAATGGAACTTCCCATGGTGAAATGTCGTGCATACCGATCAAAAAAATTGTATTGTTCAACGGGCATATCCATGGGTTCTGCCCCTGGCTTCCTGACCATCCGTCCATCGAACACCAATCTGAAATTACCCGGGACTGGTTTTCCGACGGCACCGGCGAATACCAGATACTGCTGAAGCCGTACGGGCAGGTGTTGAATGTCATCTATGGTAAGTACCTGGCCGGGTGCCATTGGTTGTTTCCTGAATTCGGCTTTTACTCCATCAGTAAACTGAGAGTGCACCGATTGGCAGGAAACCAATCCCCAGATGAAAAGACCAGCTATTGCAAGAAAAGACATGCGTTTCATGAGTTCTCCGGAAAAAACCCATTTACGGATAATATGGTCTTTTTGTTTCCGCCACAAATGAATACCGGATTACGCCAGAAGAAAAATCAGAGCGATTCCGTGTGCTGCCTGAATGACTCCAGAATAGCCTGCCAGCCCTGCTGCTGGAATTCCCGGGGATAAACATTTTCTGCCTCGAAATCTTCTGTAACCAGAACCCCGCTGGTTGTTTCCTCAAAACGGATGGTCACACCCCGTCCATCGGTCATCCGGTATTCAAGCAAAGAGAATGGTTCAACCGTTTCCCAGAGTCCTTCAAATTCAAAGGAAGCACTGCCATCACGGGCAGCCATGGTTGATGAAAACTTACCGCCCGGGCGAAGATCCTGAGTCGCTGCCGGACAGTGCCAATCGGGTGACGCCTGGTTCCATTGAGTGATATGGTCCGGATCAGTAAACGAGTGCCAGGCGGTTTGCAGCGGTGCGTTTACCAGAACAGAAACGGAAAGAGGATTGGTCAGGTTAAGTGCCATGTGTGGACCTGTTATTTAGATGCGTTCTACTTAAAATGGAAAGTGTCATCATAAAAAACAATCCAATTGTTGTCTGAATCTCTCCACCGATGATAGTCGTACACAGACTCATCCCAACAATACAATGGAGACAAAGATGACACGTGCCGTGCTTAACCTGCTGCTTGCATTTTTATTGACTGGTCTGACTGGTTGTGAGCTTTTCACACAGCACCCCGACTTGGGTGTTACCAATCAATCGGGACCTTCATGGAATGGCGTCTGGTATGAAGGAAAGGTAACCATTCATAATTACAGCACCACCTATACGGCTTACAATGTCGGGATCAGTAGCAAACTTAAAAGCGGCAATACAATTGTCGCCACAGGCGGAGGTTCAGGAGGAACGCTTGAGCCTGGCGAATCGATTGTCATCAGCGTGGTGCTGACCTCAGCTTATGATGAGAAAGTGAATGGAACGTTTGATTCAAAGCTTTACTGGACCGACGAGTACGACCGTTCCTGGTCAAAATCCTATTAAAAAAGGGGCCTTACGCCCCTTTCTCTTTTAGTGAGTTGCAGCCTTTTTACCGGCAGGTTTCTTTTCCGCCTTTTTCGGCCGGAACAGGTTATGCAGCACCTCGGTCAGGTTGGGGGTCCCGATTTCAGCCAGATCGTAGGTCACACGAACCGATGGTTTCTTAATCTTCAAAACCCTGCGCAGATCAATCGGGGTGCCAATGATGACCGAATCCACATCGGCTTTTTCGATGGTTTTTTCGAGATCACGGATCTGTTTATCGCCATAGCCCATGGCAGGCAACACCTCTCCGATACCGGGGTATTTCTTAAACGTGGCTGCAATTTCACCAACCACAAACGGACGCGGATCAATAATGGCAGAGGCCCCGTATTTCCTGGCGGCAATCACACCGGCCCCAAATTCCATTTCGCCGTGGGTCAGTGTCGGACCGTCTTCGACCACCAACACCCGTTTACCACGGATAATCTTCGGGTCTTCTACAGTAACCGGGGAAGCGGCATCGATAACGATGGCATCCGGATTCACGGAACGGATGTTCATCCGCAATTCTTCAATGTTGTCAAAATTGGCCGAATCAATTTTATTTATTACCACCACATCGGCCATACGCAGATTGGTTTCGCCCGGGTAATAAAACAATTCATCACCGGTGCGCAGCGGGTCGGTTACCACGATGTGAAGGTCGGGTTGATAGAATGGCAGATCGTTGTTTCCGCCATCCCACAAAATCACATCGGCTTCTTTTTCTGCTTCCCGCAGAATGGCTTCATAATCCACACCGGAATAAATGATGGTTCCGGTCATGATATGAGGTTCATATTCTTCGCGTTCTTCGATGGTACACTGGTGTTTATCCAGATCCTTTAAAGCAGCAAACCGCTGAACCTTCTGAGCAACCAGGTCTCCGTATGGCATTGGATGGCGGATGGCCACCACTTTTTTACCCATCGATTTCAGAATTTCACTGACCCGGCGGGTCGTCTGGCTTTTTCCGCATCCGGTGCGGACCGCACAAACGGCAATCACCGGTTTTTTCGATTTGATCATGGTGGGTGTTCCGCCGGCGAACCGGAAATCGGCACCGGCTGCATTCACTTTCGAAGCCCGTGACATGACATACTGGTAATTCACATCGGAATAACTGAAAACCACCTCATCGGCTTTAAATTTCCGGATCAGTTTTTCAAGATCTTCCTCGGGAAAAATGGGAATACCCTCTGGGTATAAGGGACCGGCCAGTTCAGCCGGGTATTTCCGGTCGTCGATATTGGGAATCTGGGTGGCAGTAAATGCCACCACTTCGATTGATTTATTCTGACGGAAAAGGGTGTTGAAATTATGGAAGTCGCGCCCGGCGGCCCCCATGATGATCACTTTGCGGCGGTCCATGGTTTACCTCTGATTATTTGGTCAAAAACGGGTGATTACATTGGTCAGATGCAATCGTTCCGTCCATAAAATACCAAATAGTCCCCATAAGCGGCAGGTGAAACCATGGGACCGGGTTGTTTCTAATGAAGAATTAACGCTTGGAGGCGCTGAGCAGGGAATACAGAATCGGATTGGCCTGATCGGACAGCCGTTTGATAAAATCGGCTTCACGGGTGGTAAAAAGGCTGCTCCGGAATCCCCAGAAAAACCCGGTGATTGCAAGATTTTTCCGGTTGCTGCCGGCACCCACGGCAAACGCGCGGTCATCAACCCGGAAAAACGGGAGCAATACTTCACTCACCAGACTGTAATGATTGGCCCATACCTTTAAAAGGGGTGATGGGGTACGCAATAAGTCATTACTGAACACCTCATCTGCTTCACTGAGCATGCGGGCAACCTGTGAATAGTCGGAAGGATTGACCTTTCTGAGATCCTCCATCAGAAGGATATCACCGACTTCACTGGCCAGTCCAAAGGAACCATCGGCCTGCTTTTCATAGTACCCAATCACGGAAAAATCGTAAATGTCCTTCAGTCCGTTCAGGTAGTTGGCCATGGCTTTTGGTAAATTCCGCTCCAGCGAATCCTTTGCCAGCGTGGTCGTGAGTTTATGTTTTTTGCGAAGGTAAAATTCGTCGGTATCCTCAGTGGTTTCATAAATATCACCAAAAGCTGCGAAAGTGCGTACCAGATGGGCCATGTCATCCTGCTGGACAGGTTTGGTCACAAACCCAACTGCACCCTGATCGTAGGCCAGTTTCGATTTTTCACTCGAGGTATCGCCAGTTATCACGACCACCGGAATTTTGTTCAGTTTCCTGTCTTTTTTCAGAACCGCCAGAAACGAAAGTCCATCCATCCCTTCCATGTGAATATCGGTCAGAATCAGGTTTACCTGAACCGTTTTCAGTTTATCGACCCCTTCCTGCACACTGTTGGCATGAATAACCATTACGCCCAACGGACTCAGCACTTTATCCATCACCAGATGCTGGGTAGGTTCATCATCAATAAACAGTACAACCAATGAGGTGGATTTTTTTTCGTTTTTCATAAAATTTTCTATCAGATTTTCTTAAATATTTTGGCAAAAAATCCGGTTTCCACCGGGGTTTTCTTCCTGTTGATTTCATCCATATAGTTCCGGTCCGACTTCTGAATATGACTGATCAGCCATTTTCCGAGGTACTCATACAACCCCATAAAGTCCTTTGAACCGGCAGCAGCCTGTTTCCGGTAGTCGGAAAGGTAGGCAATAAACTCGGCATGTTTTTTCTTATGTCCGGCAAGATCGGAATAACCCACTGTTTCGAGCATAACTTCTTCGGCCGCAAAATGAACCCGGGTATAGTCTTCCAGTGTATGGATTATCTCGGCAATTTCATGAGTGGCATTTCTGTTTTTAATGGCCAGCCACAGACGATTGATCACATTCACCAGAGACTTATGCTGTTCATCGATCTGGCTGACTCCGATTTCATATTCTTTTTTCCATTCAATGGCCAGATCTGCGGGTTCGGGAGAAGAGGGTGAAGCCAATGAAGGACTGGCAATCACTTTAAATTGATCAATGATTTCCATGAGTGTGTTGGAGTGATCGGTGATCTTTGCCAGACATTCATTGGCCTCATGGGTTTCTTTCGAAATGTAATGACCATAGGCTTTGGCTGCCATTTCATGGAAACCCTTATGATAGGCCACCAGATCCATAAACATGGGGTTGGAAGCATACTTGGCCATGCCTTCCCCATGTAACCACTTGCCCATTTCGCACTGTGTATGGTCTTTGACCTGAATGCTTTCCAGTTTTCCAGACCCGCCGCTTAGCATGGACCGGAAATTGATCCGCCATACGAGGTGAGCCATTTTTAGTTGTTCCCAATCGAGAGTCGCCATGGTTTTTCCGTCGGTTAATAGTCATGTTTTGATCTGCAAATAAGTCATTAATGACAAATCCTGTGCCACACAGGAAAGATTCAGGAAAAGATTGATCAGACACCTCTGTGATGACTTTGTCACCCGGAAGGGCACCGGAAGGAGTGGAGGATGGGAATGAGGCGTTTACAAATGGTAAAAGCGTTTACAAATAGTAACAGTACCGACTCCTCAGCCGGTACTGTTACCTGTATTCAGAATCCGACCAATGCGTCTTCTACCATTTTGAAGGTATCGAATGTTTTGATCAGGCGCGTCACCACCAGCAGGCTTTCGATTTTCTCGGTAACACCGACCAGACGGATTTTTCCGTTTTTGGCGGCCAGTGAACTGTAGGATGCCATCAGGGCGCCGATTCCCGAACTGTTCATCCACTTAACTTCACTCAGGTCAATCACCACCTTCAGGTAGCCTTTTTCAATGACATTTTTTACTGCCTGATGCAGCTCTCCCGATTCGGGACCACTCATCAGATTGCCAGAAATTTTAATCACGGCGACATCACCGTGAAAACGTTCACCAATTTTCATAGTTTCTCCCTGACGTTTCTGAAATACACTGGTTTAGACGGACCGGAAGGTCCGGCCGGTAAATATAGAGATATTCCGTTTGAATTATTTGAATAAACCTCGTTTATTGCAGTGAAAATCACTTAATCGGGGTGCAGAATGAAGATTCTGGGAGTCGATGTCGGCGGATCCGGCATCAAAGGGGCCATCGTTGAAACCACCACCGGCGATCTGCTGACCGAGCGGCTTCGTCTGGTCACACCCAGTCCATCCACCCCTGATTCTGTGGCCAAAACCATATCAGAACTGACAAAATCATTGAAATATTCCGGTCCGATCGGAGTCGGATTTCCATCGGTGGTTCATCATGGTGTGGCCATGACGGCCGCAAACATCCACCGGTCATGGATTCAGACCAATGCACGTGATCTGTTTTCTCAGGTGACCGGTCAGCCGGTTACCGTTTTAAATGATGCCGATGCAGCCGGTCTTGCAGAAATGTCCTTCGGACATGGAGCCGGCCAGAAAGGAACCGTTCTGATACTGACGGTGGGAACGGGAATCGGAGCCGTGCTTTTTGTGAACGGGCAGATCGTCCCTAATCTGGAACTCGGCCATATTTTTCTGAAAAACGGCGTGACCGGCGAGAAATATGCGTCTGATGCCACCCGGAAAAACAAGGACCTTTCATGGGCTGCCTGGGCAAGCCGTTTTAACGTCTATCTGGCCCAAATGGAAGCCCTGCTGTGGCCCGACCTGATCATTGTGGGTGGCGGAATCAGCAAGAAGGAAGACAAATTTTTCAAACACTTACACACACGGGCCCCGCTTCTGCTTGCGAAACTTCAGAACCAGGCCGGAATCATCGGGGCTGCCCTTGCAGCAGAAAAAAAATTGAGTTTTTGAATACCCGCCACCTGCCTGCAGAATCAGATCAGCCGCAGGTCTTTCATGTCAGGGTCCCTTCCAGATAAACTCCTCGAATCAGTCCGGTTAATCGGGTTGATTTCCGGTTCCTTGAACCCATTCTCTCAGTTTTCCCAGAACCAGCACCATTCCTTCGGTATCGCGCCGGCAATAATCGAGCAGAGCCTGCCAATCGGTCTCGGAACCACCGTTCACAATCAGATGATTCCATAAATACTGAGAATCCAGACCGGATTGAACAGTCAAGGTGCCGTAACTGAACCGGGGATACAATGCGTTCAGGACCTGCTTCAGTGAGTACTTTCCCTGAAAGCCGGGAAGGTACACCCCATGCTGAACCACCTCCTGCAAATCCCACAACCGGGAAGCCGCCCCGGCAAGCCAGCCGGCATCATCGGGCGACCAGGCTGCCAGCAAGGACAGAATCTGCCTTTCGAACTGATGATTGTACACCACAATGCTGCCCTGGTGATTTCTCAGCACACTCAATCTTTCCAGTAAACCCGGTCTTGGGTCTGATCCATCCCGATGCAGATAATCAATGCCAGACATCTGCCCGGATTCATCGTGAAGCAGCAGACTGAACTGATATGGAATCTGGCCAAAAGGCTTCATTCCCTGAAATCGTGGCACAGGCGGATTGTCTGCCTCAAAATCCAGAAAAGCCAGGGGCTGGCGCAACTGACTCAGCGAATCGGTAAGCAGCGTGTGGTGAATAAACGGTTGACGGTTTTGATGCACTTCCCTGATCAGAGCCTGTCGTTGATTGACCGGGAACGAGTCGGGCAACTGACGGATATCGAGCCACTCACGGTTCCGGATGATTTGCTGCTGGTCATCATTCAGAGCCGGCAGCCAGAAAACCGGTTCAGTCACCTCATCCGGCCAGCATTGTGAACGGAATCCGCATTCCATGCAATGATACCCGGGACGTCGGCCAGGTTCCTTTTCCTGACGAAGTAACCGGCGAAGGGCGGCGGCCTTTGCTGGTATGGATCTCAATCGTCCGTTGAGCCGGTCTGTCACCTCAGAGATCACAAACAGAACATCCGGATCGGGTCGGTCGGCGGCCGGATTGATGTGAATAATGAACTGCCGGTCAGGGACAAAACCCGCAGCCCTGAGACAAACCGTCTGAAAAGCGACATCATCGAGGTAACGGTCATAAAGCCGGGTGGCCGATTTGACCCGGTACAAATCAACTGTCCGCTTGTTCTTGTCCTTCAGGACCAGAATATCGGCCCGGCAGGCATAACGGTCGCTTTCCAGCCAGACATCAAACCAGGTCCCTTCATTCCGCAGGGATTCCCCTCTGGCGGCAAAACGCCCCCCGGGAAATAAACGACGGGCCACTTCGTGAACCTGATGCTTGGCTACACTGGTCCGCCAATCGGGCCGGGGAGGAATTGATTCCTTCAGACCCCGTTGTTTATACCACAACAGACGTTTACATTGGGAGCCACTTTGCCAGAGCCGGTTGGTAATGGGGGAAAAAGGAGAAGTCTTCATTCCCTGCAAAAAAACGAATAATGCAGCAGGATTAAAAACAGGACGAATCCGGTGAGGAAGTCATGTTTTTCCCAAATCCGGCCGACCCGCTTATCTTTGCTCCATCGCAGTCAACAATCAGAACGACCACTGCCGGCAGCAGGACCACTGCCGGAACCATTCATTTTTTCGAAAACCATGAGCACACAGACACCCCTCAGAACCAGGCATAAAATCCGTTTCGTAACCGCAGCCTCGCTATTCGACGGACACGATGCTTCCATCAATATTATGCGCCGGATTCTCCAAGCCTCCGGAGCTGAAGTGATTCACCTTGGCCACAACCGAAGTGTTTCAGAGATTGTCGAAACGGCCATCATGGAAGACGTTCAGGGAATTGCCATTTCTTCCTATCAGGGCGGGCATCTGGAATACTTCAAATACATGATCAGTCTTCTTCAGGAACGGGGAGCCGGTCACATTCGCGTGTTCGGTGGTGGCGGCGGTGTAATTGTCCCCGGTGAAATCAGGGAATTGATGGATGCCGGAGTAACCCGGATTTACTCTCCGGAGGACGGAAGGGAGATGGGATTGCAGGGCATGATCAATGACATGCTGGAAAAAACCGATTTCTCCACGCTTGAAAGTCCCGGTATCACCGGATTACCCACCTCGACCGATGAGATCATTTCCCTTGCCCGAACAATTACCCTGCTCGAATCAGGAATCGATCAGCCAGATGGAGATGCTTATCACAAAGTCAGCGACATCCTTCATGCTTTTCAACCGCCTGTTACCATTCCGGTCGTGGGAATCACCGGAACCGGCGGTGCCGGAAAATCATCACTGACTGATGAACTGATCCGCCGGTTCTGTATGCGGTTTCCATCCATGCGGATTGCCATTTTATCGGTGGATCCTTCCAAGCGAAAAACCGGTGGGGCGCTTCTGGGTGACCGCATCCGGATGAATGCCATTTACAACGGCCGGGTGTTTATGCGTTCCCTTGCCACCCGTGCAGCCAACCAGGCCACCAGCAAGGCACTGAAGGAATCCATTCAGCTTTGCAAACTGGCCGGATTTAATCTGGTTATTGTAGAAACCGCCGGAATTGGTCAGTCAGATAGTTCCATCACCGATCTGGTGGATGTATCGGTTTACGTGATGACGCCGGAATACGGGGCAGCCAGTCAGCTTGAAAAAATTGACATGCTGGATCTGGCCGATCTGATTGTACTGAACAAATTCGAAAAACGAGGGGCTGAAGATGCCTTGCGTGACATCAGGAAAACCGTTCAGCGAAATCATAACCGCTGGTCAGAGTCACCCGACGATATGCCGGTATTTCCCACCATTGCCAGTCAGTTTAACGACACGGGAACCAACTGGCTTTTCGACAATCTTCTGCTTACCCTGAACCGGAAAACCGGAACCCAATTTGAAGTCCCCGGTTCACCCGATCAGCGCGATCCCAGAAAACAGATTATCATTCCGCCCGACCGGACCCGCTATCTGGCCGAAATTGCCGATTCGGTGTCTTCTTACAAGGCTTATGCAGGTGTTCAGTCAGAAGCAGCCAGCCTGGCAGGTGCCTGTCATCAGGTGCTAAAGCATCTGGGAAGTCAGGTTCCCCTTCCGGGTGATCTGTATGACAAGGATGATCTTTTTTCGGATGATCCGGCGATTGAAACCCTCCGCCAACGGTATCAGGAAGCCATTCTTGAGCTGACCAGTGACAGCCGCGACCTGATCAGAACCTGGGAGCAAACCCTTCATGATTACCGGGATGACATTCACCATTATGAGGTGCGGGGTCAGCGGATCGAAGTCGATAATTTCACACGTTCTCTGTCTCACGTCAAAATTCCGAAAGTGTCCCTTCCCTCCTGGAGTGACTGGGGTGATTTGCTTCGTTGGCAACTTCTCGAAAATGTCCCGGGAAAATTCCCCTTTACTGCAGGTGTATTTGAGTATAAGCGCAAAAGCGAAGACCCCACGCGGATGTTTGCCGGAGAAGGCACCCCGGAACGAACCAACCGTCGTTTCCACTATGTCAGCAAGGGTCAACCGGCTGCCCGTCTTTCCACCGCGTTCGATTCGGTGACTCTGTACGGAGAGGATCCCGCACGCCGCCCTGATATTTTCGGAAAAATCGGGAACAGTGGAGTTTCGGTCTGTACCGTGGATGATGCCAAAAAATTATACTCCGGATTTGATCTGTGCGCGCCAACCACCTCGGTATCCATGACCATTAACGGACCGGCTCCCATGATGCTGGCCTTCTTCCTGAATGCGGCCATTGATCAACAGGTGGAAAAGTATATCCATCAATCGGGTACACTTCGAGACACCCAAAAACTGATTGCCGACCGGTATTGTGAAGCCGGTCTTCCGGTTCCGGTTTATGAAGGAGGTCTTCCGGAAGGAAATCAAGGGTTGGGTCTGGCGTTGCTGGGCTTGTCGGGAGACGCGGTGATTCCTCCTCAATTGTACGAAAAGATCAGACGTGACACATTGGCATCGGTACGGGGTACGGTTCAGGCCGATATTCTGAAGGAAGATCAGGCACAAAATACCTGTATTTTTTCCACCGAATTTGCCCTTCGGATGATGGGGGATATTCAGGATTATTTCATCAGAAATCAGGTGCGGAATTATTATTCCGTTTCCATTTCAGGCTATCACATTGCCGAGGCGGGTGCCAATCCGATTTCTCAACTGGCTTTCACACTTGCAAACGGATTCACTTATGTGGAGTACTACCTGAGCAGGGGAATGAAAATTGATGATTTTGCCCCCAACCTTTCCTTTTTCTTTTCTAACGGAATTGATCCGGAATATGCAGTGATCGGCCGGGTGGCCCGACGGATATGGGCCACAGCCATGAAACGGCGGTATGGAGCCAATGAACGCAGTCAGAAACTGAAATACCACATTCAGACCTCCGGACGTTCGCTTCATGCACAGGAAATTGATTTTAACGACATACGCACCACGTTACAAGCCTTGTATGCCATTTACGACAATTGCAATTCCCTTCACACCAATGCCTACGACGAAGCCATCACCACGCCCACTGAAGAATCGGTACGGCGCGCCATGGCCATTCAGCTGATTATCAACCGGGAACTTGGTCTGGCCAAAAATGAAAATCCGCTGCAGGGTGCCTTTATTATTGATGAACTGACCAACCTGGTCGAAGAAGCTGTTCTGGCAGAATTCCGTCGGATTTCTGACCGGGGCGGGGTGCTTGGAGCCATGGAAACCATGTATCAGCGCGGAAAAATTCAGGAAGAATCGATGTATTATGAACACCTGAAACATTCAGGTGAACTTCCCATTGTGGGAGTGAACACCTTTCTGAATCCGCAACCGCCCGTGTATGAATCACTGGAACTGATCCGTTCCACCGATGCTGAAAAGCAGCAGCAGATCGGCAATCTGGAAGCTTTTCACCAACGAAACCGTCATCTGGCCGGGCCCGCTCTCGAGCGGTTAAAAACGGTGGCAGTTTCCGGGGGTAACCTGTTTGCCGAACTGATGGAAACCGTCAAGGTTTGTTCTCTCGGGCAGATTTCACAGGCGCTTTATGAGGTGGGCGGGCAGTATCGCCGGAATATGTAAAATGCTTAAGAGACCACCTTCCCTGGCTTCTTCAGGGTAAATGGGACTCTCACTGACCTGATTTCTGGCACCACTTGGTGGGGGATTCGGAAATTACGAAGAAGACCTGAGGGGAATCGGTAAGATGTGTGATTTTTTCTGCAGTTTTGCTCGAAATTAAATCAGGGTTTAATGGTCACTTATAAAAACCAATCGATCAGGAATCCCTTGCATTTTTCATTCGAAACGACGCCGGAAAAATGTACAGTTCAGGTTGACAAAGTTGCTTCTGATTAAACAAAATTTTTCTTTTTCAGCGTTTAAGCAAATGGTCTTCCCTTTCTATCCGTTACAATCAAGGAACTAAGGCAATGAAACAACTTTATCTGTTGCTTTTTCTCTCCACCGTGCTGACCGCCTGTTCTGGGGTGAACCCATCCTACCGCATTGCCTACAACGTGCTGGTCAATGGCGAAAAAGATGATTACGACGTATTTACCATGAATCCGGATGGCTCTGATCGGAAAAACATCACCCGACACCCCGATGTGGCCTGGACGTACATGGCTGAAGGAAACCGGCTTTTCTTCATCAGCGACAGAGACACTGCTTACCGGAATTATTTCCTGTATGAGACTGATGCACACGGAAACCACATCAGACGTGTGTCGGATCTGAGACTTGAAGATTCATGGATGGATGCCAGGAAGAATGGGGATGAATTGGTGGTGGCTGGTCGCATCGGACGGGAAATCCGGTACCAATTGTTCATCATAGATACCCGGACAGGCCAATTCAGACAAATAACCACCGATACCACAGCCATGTTCAGAGATCCGTGCTTTTCGCCAAACGGATCGACACTGGTATTTGCATATAAACCGAATAAGAGGGACCGGTCCATGCATGAGGAACTGTATCTGATGGATGCGGACGGCGGACCCATTACCCAACTGACAACCTATCCAAAGACCGATACCACTGCTGCTCCTCACGCCTACCGTGCCGGACCACCGCGGTGGCATCCGACCGATCATTTCATTTCCTACCACTCGAACCAGCAGGGAAAAGCCAGTTTATTTGCCATTACCCCAGATGGTAAAAAACAATGGAAACTCACTAAAAATGCAGAAAATGAAGGCTGGCATGACTGGAGTCCGGATGGCAAATGGCTGGTGATGGATATCTATGATTATGAGAAAAAGTTTTTCATGCTTGGTATCCAAAACTGGGAAACCGGTGAATTCCGTATCCTGCAGGACTCCGTTTTCCAATACAACCAGGCACCCGTTTTTGTTGAAAAGTAACAGGAAAACCCTTCAATCGTTGAAATTGTTTTGATAGGCTGGCTACTGGCTACTGGCTACTGGCTACTGAATTCTGAATTCTGAATTCCGTATATTGCAATTCAGACATTTCAATCGCTTTCTGAACGGATTTTTGCCATGAAAACGCTCCCATTTGCCACCCGACTTACCGGTTTGGCCATTTTTCTATTCTTCCAACCGGTTTTTTCACAATCCCCTTCGGGCGGATTGCCGGTTATCCACATCAACACCAATGGTCAGACCATCCCGGACGAACCAAAAATTCCGGCCACGATGACGGTTAACAATGCCGATGGCTCTCTTTACTGGACGGGAAATATCGGGATAGAAGTCAGGGGAAATTCCTCACAGATGTTCCCTAAGAAATCCTGGTCGGTGGAAACCCGTGATGCCAATGGCGAGGAACTGGAGGTCAGTTTCTTCGGCATGCCAAAGGATGCAGACTGGGTCATGTATTCGCCATACAGTGACAAGACCATGCTTCGGAACAATCTGATGTATCATCTCAGCAACTCAATCGGACGGTGGGCAGCGCGTACTGCCTTTGCAGAGGTGGTACTTAATGGCAAGTATCATGGGGTGTACGTGTTCATGGACCGGGTGAAACGTGGAAAAAACCGCGTTAACATTACCAAACTTGGGGCGGCAGACACAACCGGAGATGCTGTTACCGGCGGGTATCTGCTGCAGATCGACCGGATTGATGATGGATTCGATGACTGGTATTCCCTGCTTCCACCGTTTACCAATGCCTGGCAGCGGGTTCCCTATCAGTTTGTCTACCCGAAACCGGAAAACCTGGTTTATCAGCAACGGGTCTACATGAAAAACTGGATGAGAATCTTTGAGGCCAATGCCGGTTACCTCTACAAGACCGACCCTGAAAAAGGCTATCCGAAATACCTCGATGTCCCAACGTTTACCGATTATTTCATTTTAAATGAAATTGCCAAAAATGTCGATGCCTTTCGATTAAGCGTCTTTTTGTATAAAGAGCGCGATTCGAAAAGCAATGGAAAGCTCAAAGCAGGACCCATCTGGGATTTCGATATCGGCCTTGGTAATGCCGATTATTACAACGGTTGGGAAACCCATGGACTGATTTCCTCTCAATTCAGCGAGGGCGATGGTTTTCAGCCTCCTTTCTGGTTCAGGATGATGCATGCCGATCCGGCCTTTCAGAATCAGGTAAAAACCCGGTGGCATGAAGTTAAGAATCAGGCCCTTCATCCAGATTCGGTCGACCAATGGCTGGATGGTCAGGTCAGTCTGCTTGGAACAGCCATTGATTCAAACTTCACACGCTGGCCCATTCTAAATGAATGGGTGTGGCCAAATCCGGCTGTCCGCGGCAATTACGCCAACGAATTACAGGCTTTGAAAACCTGGTATCGGGATCGGTGGAACTGGCTGAACCAAAACCTGCCGGGAACGGGTGTAGGAGTCGAACAGGACCCACTGGTTCCAACCGGTCTTCAGGTGAGTGAGGCCTGGCCAAATCCCTTCAACGGCCAGACGCTGATTACCGCAACTCCGGCCGGGTCCTGGCTGGATGCCCGTGTTTTTGATGTTCTCGGTCGGGAATGTCTGATTCTTCAGAACGGCCCGGTCAGAACAGGTCAGACAATAACCCTCCGGCTAAATGCAAATGGCCTGGCCAGCGGACCCTATTTGATCCGTGTATCGGATGGAATGTCTGTTCAAAGCCGTCAGGTGATTCTGATCAGGTAGAAGATGTGGTTTAAAGGTCGTCCAACCCTGTTTACCAGTTCACCCTTTTCGGAACTGGGTTGACACCCTTATTGAGTTTCAATCATCCGACAAGCTATTTTCGGTTATGCAAGGTCTTCAATTTCATACACGTCTGACTGCGGTCCTGACAATATTGGTTCTGTTCATTCAGATCAATTCCGTTGCCTGGCTGACCTTCTGGTTTTCGTTTAACCAGAAGGAAATCAGCGAAACAGTCTGTGAGAAAGTGGTGGTTGAGTGTAATGGAAAGTGTTACCTGAGCAAACAAATTGAAAAAGAAACACAATCCGAACCGGCAAGACCCATCAGCAGTAAACAGGATTTTAAAATCAAGGACAAGACCGATCCGGTTATACTCCTGATTTCTCCTTCAAACCGGTTTAGCGAGAAGCAAAGCACAATTCCGCTTTATTTAATTTCAAGGTTACTTCGTCGTACGGTTTCTCCGGAATCCCCTCCTCCCGATCACGCCTGATCTTTCACTCAATCTCTGAACAGAATGACATTCCGCACCAATGGTGCCGGAATTCGAACACCCTTCATTTCCGGGTATTTGGTCCGGATTTCACCTATTTTTTTTAACACATATGAAAAAACCCATTTATACCTTTCTGTCCATTTTTCTGATTTCATCGTTAATCGTTTCCTGTGATTCCTCCACAGAATCAGAAGACGATGATGATGATCATGTTCATACTCACGTCAACCTGACCTTTGATGCCATGTTTGGTTCCTCTGAACTTCAACTGGGAACAAAGTATGTGACCGGTGCAGGTGATACTGTTTCCTTTTCAACCCTGAAATTTTACATCTCGGAAATCGCTTTGGTCGATTCATTCGGAACAGATCATGCGGCAGATGGCATTTTCATGGTTGATTTCAGCCAATCGGGTACCAACGGGAAAGTAACCGTTGAACTGGAAGGAAAGCCAGGAATCTATCGTGGAGTGAAATTCTCGGTTGGGATTCCCTACTCAGAAAACCACAAGGATGCATCCACCCAAACATCGCCGCTGGGAACTGCTTCCGGCATGTACTGGTCGTGGAATCCTGGCTATATTTTCCACAAAATTGAAGGCACGGTTGATTCGGTCGGAAAGTCCATTTCCATTTCCTACCATGTGGGTGAAGACACGCGGAAACTACCCGTTTCATTGGCTTCATTCACAGGGACCAAAACCACCTTTGTAGTGGAGGCTGGTAAGACTTCTACGTTTGATGTGCTCGTCGATTACTCGAAGCTTTTTAACGCCGGAATAAATCCGGCCAACAAACTGAGCCCGAAAATGAACACGACCGAGCGGATTCATCATGTTGGACCGGCCAATCTGGCTGACCGGATCTTTCTGAACAGTAAAAGCTTATTCAGCCGGAAGTTATAATGTGGCCGCGACTTTTCGTCTTGCTCATACTTCTCACTGCATGTGGCGTCGAAACCGAAGAGGGGGGGCCGACACCGGCCTCCCCATCGGTTCCCCGTAACTTTCCGCCTGTTCCGGTTCCGGGTGACAATCTGCTTACACAGGAAAAATTTGAACTGGGAAGGCAGTTATTTTTCGACAAGGCCTTTGCAAAAGATTATTCGGTTTCCTGTGGAAGCTGCCACCAGCCAGCCGCAGGTTTTGCCGATGGCGGAAAAGCCGTCAGCACCGGTTTTCATGGCCTGACGGGAACCCGGAATGCCCCGGGCCTCACCAACACGGCCTATCTGGATAGTTACCTGTGGGAAGGCGGCGTACCGACTCTGGAAAAACAGGCGCTCGCACCCATTGTCAATCCGGTTGAATTTAACATCCATCCCGATACATTGGTGATGCGGATTGCCATGAATCCGGTCTATCCGCCACAGTTCGAAGAAGCCTTCGGAAGTCGCGAAGTCACACTGGAACGAATTACCAAGTCCATTGCCACTTTTGAACGGTTTCTGATCAGCGGGAATTCGGAATTCGACAAATGGAACCGAGGGGAACCCAACCAGATGACAGCCTCCGCCAAACGAGGCTTCGATGTGTTTTTCGGTGAATCGGGAGACTGTTTCCATTGCCATGTCGGATTCAATTTTACCGATAATGACTTTCACAACAACAGCCTTGCTGCTGTGTATTCAGACCCGGGCAGGTATCTGCTGACCTCACGCGATGAAGATATCGGAAAATTCAAAACACCCACGTTACGGAATGTCGCTCTGACGGCTCCGTACATGCACGACGGAAGCATCGGTACGCTTGAAGAGGTGGTCCGCCATTATAACAGCGGAGGCAAGCACCATCCGAATGCTGATATCCTCATGCGTCCATTGGGGCTGAAGGAGGATGAAATGGCCGATCTGGTTGCCTTTCTGGAGTCACTAACCGATACCAGCTTCACCAATCAACCTAACTTACAACCGCCCGATTGATACGGGAAACTTTTTTCTATAACCGCTTATGATCCGCATTTTTCTGCTTCTCCTTTTTCTTACAGGGTTACCAATCGCAGGCTTTTCGTGTGATTTCTGCAATAATCTGAACGGGGTCAATCCGCATTACACCGGAAAAAACCTCATTGCTCTGAATTGGCTGGTACAGCATTCCGAACTGGATGCTGTTGCAGGTTCTCCATCGACCGGTTTTTCGAAAATTGCTCATGGCGGACACGGAACCACTGCAACCGGTTATCAGGAATCACGACAGACTCTTGACCTTACCATTTTATGGCATTTGTCTCCCTCCTGGATGGTTCAGGCCAATCTGCCCTGGCAGGCCAACCGCCTCGACTCGGATGGAATCACCACCTCCCGATGGGTGGGTGACATGGGAATTATGACCAAATATGTTATCAGTAATCCGGCTTCAGGCGGATGGTACCGCTATCTGATTGTGGGAGGCGGACTTGAATTGCCAACCGGAAACAATCACTTAAAAGATGGATCGGGTCAACGGCTTCCCATGGACCTGCAGATTGGATCCGGAAGCACCGATTTGCTGGCTTCCCTGCTCTGGATTGATCAGTGGGATACCTGGACGGTTGCCAGCGATTGGTACTTGAAGTATTCCACTAAAAACCGGGATGACTATCAGGTGGGTTCTTCTCTTACCACCGCTGCATCAGTTGCACATGATCTCTGGCGGAATAATTCCCTTAGTCTTGCCGCTGTTGGCATGACCGGACTTCGGTTCGAGAAAGCCGGTGCCGACGCCGACTCGGGTTCAAGAGTAAAAGGAACCGGGTCCTCAACCCTGTTTCTGCAGGCGACCATGAAGATTTACTACCAATCTCTGCGGTGGTATGCCACTGCCCTGGTCCCAACCTGGACCAGTCGTCCTTCGGGGTCGCCGGCAGAACATACCAGGCTTGCAACTGGAATCAGTTGGGAATGGGAATAAAAAAGGGGCCTTCCGGGCCCCTTTTTTTTAGTTCAATCCACGCCGTTTCAGCAAAGCATCTATTTTGGGTTCCCTTCCCATGAAAGCTTTGTACATCTCCATGGCATCGCGGGTGCCGCCCACTGCTAATATGTTATTCCGATACGACTGAGCAGTTGTCTGATCGAATATGCCCCGTGCTTCAAATGCGGTCCAGGCATCCGCATCCAGTACTTCGCTCCACATATAGCTGTAGTAACCCGAAGAATAACCGATCGGATCACTGAAAATGTGGTTGTAATAGGTGCTGCGGTACCGGCTGACGATTTGAGGAATCAGACCGATCCGGTCAAGGGATGCTTTTTCAAATGCAATCACATCGCCGGTCAGGGGCGTGGTCCGTGTATGATAGTCCATATCGAGAATAGCAGCGGCCACATATTCAGTGGTGATAAATCCCTGATTGAATTGTTTGGCCTTTTTGATTTTCTCGATCAGACCAGCCGGCATGACTTCACCGGTCTGATAGTGAGTTGCGTAAAGTTTCAGCATCTCTGGTTCAAAAACCCAGTTCTCGAGAACCTGAGATGGAAATTCAACAAAATCACGCGGGGTGGAGGTCCCGGAAATAGAAGGATAAACACAATCGCTCAGTAACCCATGAACCGCATGCCCGAATTCATGGAATAAGGTATTGGCATCATCCACACTTAATAATGCCGGTTTATCCGCCGTTGGTTTGGTGAAATTACCAACGTTTACCACAATCGGAATAACCCGGTTACCCTGTATGTTGCTCTGATCACGGATGTTATTCATCCAGGCACCAAATCGTTTGGTATTGCGGTAGTACCAGTCGGAAAGGTAGATTCCGATCAGTTCCCCTTTTTCATTTTTAACCAGATACGTCCGGACATCCGGATGGTAGGTAGGCAGGTTTTTCACTTCTTCGAAGGTCACTCCCCACAGTTTATTGGCCAGAATGAAGGTTCCGTTGATCACATTATCCACCTTCAGGTACGGACGTATTTCTTCTTCATTCAGGTTATACATTTTCTGCTTAATCTGCTCGGCATAATACCACCAGTCCCAGGATTGCAATTCGCCCTTTACGCCTTCCTTCCGTGCAAGTGTCTGCATGGCAGCCAACTCGCTTTTTGCCTGTTTCAATGCCGATGGCCACACCTGATTCAGCAAGCCATACACCCGATCGGCATTTCCTGCCATCCGGTCTTCAAGAACATAGGCTGCATGGGTCGGGTACCCGAGCAAATTAGCCCTTCTCAACCGGAGATTGACAATCTCACGCAGGATTTCCTTGTTGTCGTACTCATTGTTATTGTTGCCCCGCATAATGTAACCCTGGTATAACTTCTCACGAAGATCCCGGCGGGTCGAATAGGTCAGGAACGGATACATGGAAGGACGATGAATGGTGTAGACATATTTTCCAGCCAGGTTGCGCTCTTTCGCTGCTTCCTCACCCGCCTTCCTGATGTCGGGAGGCAAACCAGCCAGATCGGTGGAATCGAGTTCAATCTGGTAATTATTGTCTTCCTTCTGAACATTGTTGCCAAACTTCACACCCAGCATGGCCAGTTGTTCGTTAATCTTTCTGAGGGTATCCTGGTCGGCAGGAGCCAGATTGGCACCGTTCCGTGCAAATTCACGATACTTGTTTTCAAGTACTTTTTTCTGTTCCGTAGTCAGACCCAATGTCTCCCGGGAATCATATAGGGTTTTTATCCTTTTAAACAATTCCGGATTGAGGAGAATGTTATCATTATGAGCCGACAGTTTCGGACTGATTTCCACTTCAATGGCCGAGAGGGTATCGGTTTTCAGCACCCCGGTAATGTTAAAAAACACACCGGAAACCTTCCGGAGCAACTGCCCGGATTTCTCCATGGCCTCAATGGTATTTTCAAAGGTTGGTGCCTCAGAACGGGATGCGATGGTATTCATTTCATCCAATTGTTCGGCCATTCCTGCTTCAAAAGCCGGCAGGTAATGCTCTGGTTTGATATCCTGAAATGGCGGAACTCCGTGCGGAGTGGTCCATTCTGCAAAAAATGGATTGTTCTTGTTCATATCGGTTTGATTGGGTTGACAGGCTGATAACATCAGAAGGGATGCCGTCAGCAAAAAGAAGCGATTCATACCTGGTCCTTTTTGATTGACAGTCAAAAATAAAACATCAGCTATTCAGGCGGATTCAAATCAGGTTTATATTTTCTTAAGAACACCTACTTCCGCTATCTTCATCACAAAAAACGGAAAATCATGCACCTGACTCCGGCTCAACGACGACAAATCATGCACACCCGGCTGGTTGGCGCGGGATTTCTTCTGATATCCCTTTTTCCGGTACCGGATGAATTTTCGACCCTCACCCGACTGGTCGTTACTGTGGTTTGTTTTCTAAATCTGCTTTCAACCGGAAACCGTCATAACATCTGGCCGATCATGTGGTTCGCGGTAATTGGATTGGTATTCAATCCGCTTTTCCCGCCGCGTCTGACTGAAATCATGTGGATGGTGCTTTCTCTGGTGGCTTCCGGGGTGCTGGCTTTTTCCTGGTGGAGGCGTTGGTAAATCGATGAGGGATGGTATGCGGATGATATGGATGACAGTCATTTTTCTGTTTGGCAGTTTGGCTGCCTGGGGTCAGAACAAACACACGGAACACACCCTGAAACTGGAACCTGGGGTGAAAGGAAACCAGATTGTGCTGGATTCTCTTCACCACCTTACCGGCTACTGGAAGGGTGAAGCTTTAGGTGGATTGGTTGAGGAGTTGTGGCTGCCAGCATCGGGCGGGCAGATGACCGGCTTATTCAGACTGGTGGTTGCCGACACACTGATATTCACCGAGCACATGCAACTCGGCACGTGGGATGGTGTTACTCAGATGCGGATCAAGCATGTATCACCCGATGGGGCCACCTGGGAACCCAAAGAAGAGACCACCCGGTTTTCATTTATCCGGATGGAAAACAACACCTGTTATTTTTCCGGACTGACCATCGACTTCGGTACGAAAGATCACTTGATTTTCTATCTGGCCATGAAGAAAAAGGATGGCTCATCTTACGAAGAGTCATTCAGATTCAGGCGGGTAACGCTTTAATCACATGTCGCGCAGCCGGTCAAAATCACCCTGATGGAAGGCTCTCCAGGCAATCAGGATGATGGTAATGACCGTTACCGGGAGTAAAAACCAAATCATGGTGGCACTGAAGGCCGGAAGCGCATCGTGAGACGAGGCCTGAAGGACCAGATAGGTGGCATAGGCTATGTAATAGAACAAAAACAACCCGCCCTCAAACCGGTCAATCAGGTGCCCGTGAAGAAAAATAGGCATACAGGCCACGGCCACGGCCAGCATAATGGGCAGATCGAAGGTGATGAGGGAATTGGCAACGGGCAATCCGGATCCGCTGAAAAGGGCAGAAATGCCGAGAACCCCGAGGATATTGAAAATATTGCTTCCGATTACATTCCCGACAGCAATGTCACGCTGTCCGCGGATGGTCGCCAGAATGGAAGTGGCAATTTCTGGAAGAGAGGTCCCAACGGCCACAATCGTGAGTCCGATAATCAGTTCGCTTAACCCAGCCAGCCGGGCAATATAAACCGCCCCATCCACCATCCAGTCCGAACCGAGAATCAGGAGCGCCAGTCCACTCACGATAAAGAGAATGTGACGGAACGTTCTGGAATCGGGTAACTCAATCTCCATGGTTTCAGGCTCGGTCGTTATCGTCTGGTCCTTTTTTACCAGAAAAATGGTATAGGCCACCAGCATGCCCACAAAGAGAAAACCATCCCAGAATCCGATAAAGCCATCCAGACTGATCAGCAAAACCAACAGGGAAAGCCCGATCATGATCGGAACATCGAGAATGATCAATTGGCGGGAAACCACCAAAGGGGCGATTAACGCACTGATACCCAAAATGAGCAGAATGTTGGCGATGTTGCTGCCGACCACATTCCCAATGGCGATATCGGGCTGACCATTAAAAACCGAGGCCGTACTGACAGCCACTTCCGGGGCACTGGTCCCGTAAGCCACCACGGTCAGTCCGATAATCAGCGGCGATAACCCGATCACCCGTGCCAGCCGGGAAGCCCCTTTGACGAGGATGTCGGCACCCGTAACAAGCAATACCAGACCAACAATGAACAGAAGGATGGTAGTGAGTTCCATTTTAAAGACCCCGGCTATGAAAAGTACAATGGTAAAATAACTGACCGACTTTCAACCCTTCTCACCCGTCGTCAGGTTCCCAATCATTAAATGTGGATGAGAAAGATCAGAAATCAGCGGTTTCCAGTGATCGTCATCATCCGATAAAAGCCCTTTTATTGACTTGATTTTACAATTCCAGGAACTTTGTTGACTCTGTATAACAATTAAGTGAGACAACCATGCAATTAAAACGACTTCTGGTTCCGGCTTTTCTGTTGGCGGCCATTTTAACAGCCCATGCTCAGACCGATTTCCGTGAAGAAACCATTTACTTCCTGATGACCACCCGGTTTTATGACGGAGATCCCACGAACAACCGGCCAACCGAATGGTGTTCCTATGACCCCACCAATCCGGGAAGACAAATCACCGATCCGAACGATGTCACCTGGCGAGGCGATTTCAAGGGTCTGATCGATAAACTCGATTTTATTAAGAACATGGGATTCACGGCCATCTGGATCACCCCGGTGGTGCAGAACCGCGGACCACTGGACTATCATGGATACCACGCCTGGGACTTTACCAAAGTCGATCCCCGATACGAATCGGAGGGCGTCACGTTTAAAACCCTTCTCGATTCGGTTCACGCAAAAGGCATGAAACTCGTTCTCGATGTGGTCACCAATCACTCAGGTCGTTTCGGCATCAAGGGACAAGCGGAAATCAAATACAACACCGATCCCAACCAGCCCTGGGGCAAAGACAAAAACGGAAACACCCTGCAGGATAATCCAAACTGGGAATATGACGGATTGACACCCAACCCCGATGACAACAAAATCTGGAGCCGTGCTAATCTGGCAAAAATGCCGTCACCCTACAATGCGAATCTGGCCGCTCACAACTGGCCATCGAAAGAATCCTATGTTGATACCAGCGATCCCATCTGGTATCACCACTCAGGAAACGGATTTGCCCAGGGTTATGACGACACCGAAAACCTGTACAACCGGGCATTGGCTGGTGATACTCCCGACCTGAATACAGAAAGCCAGGCGGTCCGGGATTATCTGGTGGCAGCCTATAAAACCTTTATTGACATGGGTGTGGACGCCTTCCGATGGGATACCATCAAACACATGGACCGCGCATCGGTCCTGTATTTTCTGGATGAATGGAAAAAGATCAACCCCGATCTGTTTGTATTTGGTGAAGTGGCTCAGAAGCGCCACGAATTACACCCGGTTGAAGAGATCAATCCGCACTGGTACACCTGGCGGGGAGCACCGGGTTCAAGTGCAAACTCGGGAATGGCCGTCATCGATTTTTATGCTCAGGCCACTTTTCACAATGTCTTTGAAGAAGGCGGTGCCTTTTCGGGTGTAAAAAGTGCAGCGCGCTATGATCATCTGTATGCAGATCCTTCCACGAATATGCTCTGGCTGGATAATCATGATTTCGGTCCAAACAACGACTGGAACCGTCGTTACGGCGGATCCGCAGAAAACCTGGCTGCTGCCATGAATTTCATGTTTACCTGGCGTGGCATTCCGATTATCTATTACGGAACCGAAATGCAGTTTATGAAAGGGGCTTATGCAGACATCCACGAGTCTGCCGATATAGAAAAATCCCTTGACCGTACCGGACGGGCTTATTACGGAACAGCCATGAATAATGCCCCAACCAACAAACTCTACAAGCACCTTAAGAAACTCAACGATATGCGGAAGGCCATTCCAGCGTTGCAAAAAGGATCGTGGACCTGGGCAGGCGGCGACCACGGCAATGGGGTTGGTTATGTACGCGAATCGGGCGACAGTTATGTGGCGGTTGGATTGGCAAAAGACGGACCGGTCACCTTTACCTTTACCGGACTGAAGAAAAACGGCACCTACCGCGATGCGGTTACCGGGCATGAAATTGAAGTCACCGGCGGAACACTCAGCTTCAAAGTTTCCCCCTCTTCAGCCGGCATCTATGTCCATAACGGACCGGGACGGATCGGCGAACTCGGCACCGGATTTTTCCAATCCTCCTCAGATGGCGGCGGCGGCGGAAATCCGGGAGGAAAAGTTACAGTCAGTCCAGATCCGGTCAAAGCGGGTCAGCCGGTAACCATTACTTATGACGGATTTCTGAATGACAACACGGTGGTTAACCTGTACTGGTCCTTCAACTCCTGGACCGGCACCACCACCACCTCGCCCATGACGAAAAAGCAGGATGGCACGTGGACTGTTACAGTCAATGTTCCTCAAACGGCCACCGGCACACTCGACTTCGTTTTCAATAACGGGTCGGGAACCTGGGACAACAACAGCAATCAGGACTGGCATTACACCATTACCGGCGGGGGTGGCGGATCCAACCTGACCGTTCACTTTTACAAACCCGAGGACTGGTCCGGCGTAAAAATTCACTTCTGGAATGTGGCCAATGCAACCAGCACCTGGCCAGGGGTCGACATGGTTTCTGAAGGTGAAAACTGGTATAAGCATACGTTTACCGGAGCCACCTCGGCCAGCATTGTCTTCAATGACGGAGCAGGCAAGCAAACGGCCGATCTGACCCGCTCCGGGTCGGAAGGATGGTTTTACAACGGGGCCTGGTATGACTCAAAACCCGATACCGGCGGACCTCAGGATCCAGACATGGATATCTACCTTTACAAACCGGCCGATTGGGCGGGAGTAAAAATCTACTTCTGGAACGTGTCAAGCGGAGCTACCACCACCTGGCCGGGAGTCGACATGACCAGCATTGGTAACAATTGGTATAAGTACACCTTTACCGGTGCCAATTCGGCCAGTATTGTTTTCAACGACGGCGCCGGCAAGCAATCCTCAGACCTGAGCCGCAGCGGAAGCGATGGCTGGTACTACAATGGGGCCTGGTACAACTCTTTGGGTGATACCCCTGTTTCAGTGGATGAAGAACCCCAAACCGCGTTTAAACCGGAACTGTATGAGAATTACCCGAATCCGTTCAATCCATCCACCGTGGTTTCCTTCTGGTTGCCACAGGGCGGATATGCACGTCTGACGATATTCAATGCTCTTGGGCAGGAAATCACCGTCCTGGCCGACGGACTATTCCAAGCCGGTATGGTGACCCGACGGTTCGATGCTCGCGGACTGAGCAGCGGTTTGTATGTGGTCCGGCTGGAAACTCAGGGAACCATTCAGTCACGGCGGATGATCTTTAACAAATAACCCGCAGAACCTGACTTTGCCTTCCTTCTGATCTGTAAAGGGAGGGGTGACGTTCCGATTCAACCGGAACCCGCTCCTCCCTTTTTTTACTTCCATTCCGGTTTTTTTCCTCCGATCCGCAGAAAAATTAACCAAAAAGTCTACAATCAGTTTACATTTTCTAATCTTTTTCTAATCTTTGGTTCACCCAAAAAAAATGCAGTGGAGTGAACATGAAAAAAGTGATTTTGTATGTGGTGGTTGCTCTGGTGGTGCTGATTGCCGGGGCCATCGGAAGTTTATTCCTTTTCTTTCCTGCCGTTGGTCCTTCTCCTGAACTGACAGTGGAAGTGACTCCCGAACGGGTGAAGCGGGGCGAGTATCTGGCCAATTCCGTCTCCGTTTGTATGGATTGTCATTCAACCCGCGACTGGACGAAATTTTCGGGACCATTGGAACCCGGATCATTGGGTAAAGGTGGAGAAGCCTTTACCAAAGCCATGGGATTTCCCGGCGACTACTATGCTCCTAACATCACACCTGCAGGCATTGGTGAATGGTCCGACGGAGATATTTACAGGGCACTGACAGCCGGAGTAAAAAAGGACGGGGAACCGATTTTCCCGGTCATGCCCTTCCATGCCTATGGAAAGATGGATCAGGAGGACATTTATTCTATCATCGCCTATTTGCGTACCCTTCCCTCCATTGAAAATAAGGTACCGGCATCGTCAAGTGATTTTCCGTTTAATCTGATTCTGAGAACACTTCCGGCGGAAGGAACCCCTTCTCCGCTTCCCCCTGCCACCGATACGCTGGCCATGGGTGAGTACCTGTTCAACGCAGCAGCCTGCACCGATTGTCATACACCGGTTGATGATAAAGGGGCGCCCCTTCCCGGCATGTATCTGGCAGGCGGGCGGGCCTTCCCGATGCCATCGGGTACTGTCCGGTCTGCAAACCTGACTTCTGATAAAAAAACAGGGATTGGCACCTGGACCGCTTCACAGTTTGTCAGCCGGTTCAAGGCTTATGCCGATAGTTCTTATCAACCACACACCGTCGCTGAAGGCCAGTTTCAGACCGTCATGCCCTGGGTGATGTATGCCAGCATGACCGAAGCAGATCTGACGGCCATGTTCCGGTTTTTGCAGACTGTTCCGCCGGTCAGCCAATCGGTCACCCGGTTCGATCCGGTCGGCCAACAGACTGCAGGACAGTAATCGCGGCTTGACATTGTCGCGCAGATACCACATCTTTGCAGTCCCTTAAATGATCGCGGGGTAGAGCAGCTGGTAGCTCGTCGGGCTCATAACCCGAAGGTCACAGGTTCAAATCCTGTCCCCGCTACAAAAAAAATGGAATCTGACCGATTCCATTTTTCTTTTGCCGAAGTAGCTCAGTCGGTTAGAGCAATGGAATCATAATCCATGTGTCGGGGGTTCGAATCCCTCCTTCGGTACAGAAAGCAGACTCACAAAAAAGGCGGATCAGATTCCGCCTTTTTTTTTGACAACTGCCTGCCCGTTATTAGTCCGAAGTAGTCCGGCAGCGGCCGGACAATGGAATCATAATCCATGTGTCGGGGGTTCGAATCCCTCCTTCGGTACAAAAAAAACGGACTCTCAAAAAGGCGGACCAGATTCCGCCTTTTTTATTTGGCCACTCTCGCTCTTACTCCGAAGTAGTCCGGCAGCGGCCGTACAATGGAATTATCATCCATGTGTCGGGGGTCCGAATCCCTCCTTCGGTACAGAATCAGACTCAGAATCCGCCTTGTTTCTTGTCCGGCCAAAGTTGCACCGTTCGGTCTGCTTTTCCATCTTCACACATGCATCTGGCTTATCAATCCTTCTGCTCTGTTCTTCAGAGTCTTCCCGGTTCAGACTCTCTACGGGCCATACTTTCTGTTTCGGGCGGGGTGGACAGCATGGTCCTGCTTGAATGTTTCCGGTTGTGGGCAGTTGATCATCCGCAATCGGTCATCCATGTCTTTCACCTGAATCATCTGACACGACCCGGCGAGAATGAGCAGGAGGAGGCTCTGGTCAGAAACGCAGCGGAAGGTGCTCAATTTATATTTCATGGCTTCCGGTGGACTCAACCCTCAACTGCTGGCAACTTTCAGGCCAGCGCCCGGGAGGAAAGGTACCGGCTGCTGAATCAGATTGCCGCAGAGGAAAACCTTGACTGGCTGGTCACGGCCCACCATCGGGATGATGCCATTGAAACCCTGCTTTACCGCCTGTTCACCGGACCTTCTCTTTCGAATCTGGCCCCAATTCCCGTGACCGATCAAAACCGGCTCAGACCGCTCCGGTCCGTCAGCAGGTCCGAGATACTTTCCTTTGCAATCAGGCAACGATTAACATGGGCAGAGGATTCCTCGAATCAGACCGATGATTACACCAGAAACCGCATCCGCCGGAGTCTGATTCCGCTGCTTGAGTCGCTCTTTCCCGATCGTTGGATTCCCTCGCTTGAGACCCTCAGTTCACAGACACAGGAATGCCAGCTGCTTTTACATAATCTGGCCGAATCGGGCCGATCCGAGTGGATCAGTGAGGTTCCCAACGGGTTTAAAATTGATATTACGGGAAATTCGGTCTATAATGATTTTCTGTTATCGGTCCTCATCGGTGAGGAATTTCACACCCGGTGGGCATCCCAACCCGGACCGGGATGGTTGCTCCGTTGGCTGCGGGCCTCCGATACGACCAAACCTGGATTACCGGATGGAATCCGCTGGAAAAAACGGGATTCCTTCATCATATTTTTCCGTCCCCGGTTTGGCGATCAGCAGGATCTGGTAACTGAACCCGTTGGGGAAACAGACCGGCTGAGTGGGAATGATGATACCCCGGTACTTGATGCCGACCGTTTGTTTCACCCCCTGAAGGTCACTTTCCGACGTGCAGGTGACCGGTTTCAGCCTCTCGGCTTCGACAGGGAAATCGGATTGAGTGATTTTTTAATTAACCGGAAAGTACCGGTCTGGCAGCGCGATACCATTCCGGTCATCCGTGACCGGAGTGGAAAAATTATCTGGGTGGCCGGTTTAGCAATTTCAGAGCAGGTAAAATGGACATCTCACACAAACAACTGGATACGCCTCCGTCTGGTCCCCCGGTCCGTCGGGTAAAGGTCAACGGAGAGTGGTTCGACTTGCTGCTGTCTGAAGAACAAATCAGGCAGCGCGTCGTCCAAATCGGAACACAACTTAAAAACGACTATGCAGGCAAGGTGCCCATCTTTATGGGTGTTCTGAATGGTGCATACATTTTCATGGCTGATCTGATGCGGGAATTTGATGGCGATTGTGAAATGGATTTTATGAAACTTTCCAGCTATGGCGACCGGAAAATCAGTTCCGGATCGGTCAGCGTGGTTAAGGATTTCAGCGCAAACCTCGAAAACCGCGATGTCATCATCGTTGAGGATGTGATCGATTCGGGTCTTTCCATGACCTTTATCAGAAATCTGATTCTCAGTCACCGGCCAGCCAGTCTGCGTATTGCAACGTTCTTACACAAACCCGAAGTTTCCACCATCGACTTCCCCATCGATTACACCGCCTTCGAAATTCCGAAATGGTTTGTCATCGGTTACGGTCTGGATTACGCTCAGAAGGCCCGAAACCTGAAGGAAGTCTATATTCTCAGTCCTGATCAGAAAGAGTAAACGCATTCAATGAGTCAGCCCCCGACCCCTCAGCGTCCTTCCGGCGAACCACCAGCCAGATCTGCACGTACATCGACCTGGATCCTCGTTTCAGGTTTGATCATCATCGTTTTGTTCCTGGTGGGACAACGGCTGTTCAGGGGCGATACCTATCACAATCCCGATATTCCCTACAACGAGTTTGTGCGCCTGCTCGATCTGGGGCAGATCACCGAAGTCAATATCACTCAGGAATCCAATTCGGCCCTCGTGACCGGTAAACTGGCCATGGAAGAGCCGTTGCTGCTCACCGATGGAAAAACACTCAAGTTTAACCGGTTTCAGACAACCATTCCCGCTGCCGATGAATCTTTTTCCCGTTTGCTGGTGTCGAAGGGTGTCCGGGTGACCATTTCAAAACCTGGTTACGACTGGACCTTCATTCTCATCACCTCGGCACCCTGGATTCTGCTGATTCTTATCTACCTGTTTTTCATGCGACGCATGCAGGCCTCTGCCAATCCGAGAGGGGAAAAAAACGTCTTTAACTTCGGAAAAAGCAGGGCCAAACTTCAACTTGAAGGTGAACCTCAGGTCACCTTTAAAGATGTGGCCGGGTGTGAAGAGGCCAAGGAAGAGTTGCGTGAAATTGTTGATTTTCTCAAGACTCCCGAAAAATTCACCCGCTTAGGCGGAAAAATTCCGAAAGGCGTGCTGCTGCTTGGCCCTCCCGGAACCGGAAAAACCCTTCTGGCCCGGGCCATTGCAGGTGAAGCCGGTGTTCCCTTTTTCTCGCTGAGCGGAGCCGATTTCGTCGAAATGTTTGTGGGAGTGGGAGCCAGCCGCGTTCGCGATGTATTTGAACAAGGCAAGAAACATGCCCCGAGTATCATTTTCATTGATGAACTCGATGCCGTCGGAAGGCAACGGGGTGCTGGCCTTGGGGGCGGACATGACGAACGCGAACAAACACTGAACGCCCTTCTGGTTGAACTGGACGGATTTGATGAGCGGACCAATGTGATTCTGATTGCCGCCACCAACCGGCCCGACATTCTTGATACTGCCCTGCTGCGGCCGGGTCGGTTTGACCGACAGGTGGTGGTGGACCGGCCGGATGTAAAAGGCCGTGAAGGAATCCTGAGAGTCCATTCGCGGAAAATCCCCCTGGGGAAAGATGTCGATCTGGAATTACTAGCCCGGGTCACACCGGGTATGTCGGGAGCCGATCTTGCCAATCTGGTGAATGAAGCGGTACTGATTGCTGCCCGCGATAATTGCGATGAAGTCTCCATGATTCATTTCGAACGGGCCAAGGATAAAATCCTGACTGGTGTTGAACGGAAAAGTGTGGTGATGAATGAACGCGAAAAGAAAATCACCGCCTATCACGAAGCAGGTCATGCGCTGGTGGCCCGGTATGTTGAATTTGCAGACCCGGTTCATAAAGTGACCATTATTCCCAGAGGCCGTGCACTCGGGGTAACCACCTACCTGCCCACCGAAGACAAGTATTCCTATTCCAGACAGGAATTGCTTGCACGTATTTGTTTCATTCTCGGCGGCCGGGTATCCGAAAAGATTATCTTTGGTGATTATTCGACCGGTGCCTCAAACGACATTGAACAGGCCACCAATCTGGCCCGGAAAATGATCTGCGAATTCGGGATGAGTGATCAGCTCGGTCCCGTTTCCTATGGCTCTCAGGACCGGGAAGTGTTCCTCGGACGTGATTTTGGCTATCAGAAGAACTTTTCCGAAAAAACTGCCGTTGAGATCGATCAGGAAATTCTTCGCCTGATCAGGAACTCCGAAGACCGGGCAGAAAAGTTACTCCGGGATCACATCGCGGTCCTTCACGAAGTTGCAGAAACCCTGCTCGTGCGCGAAACCATTACCGGCGATGACATTGACCAGATTATTAAACGGCACCAGTCCACAACATGAACGCACCCATGACTGCAACGGGCTACACTCCCGAAATCTGGCGGAAAGCCATTCATCTCTCCTCACTGATCTATCCGGTTCTCTATGCCATCTGGCTTGAGAAGGAAGGCATTCTGGCTATCCTGATTCCCCTGCTCATCATCGGTCTGGTGGTGGAATACCTCCGGTTCAGAAATGCAGAAACCCGCCTGTTTATCGAACGGTTTTTTGGTTTTATGATGAGACATCATGAACTCAGTTCGGAAAAAAGAGCCTTTTCGGGTGCCACCTATGTCATCCTTGCCGGCATCATCGTTTTCGGATTCTTCGATAAGGAGATTGCCATCTACTCCTTCTCCATGCTGATTGTGGGGGATGCCTCAGCCGCATTGATCGGAAAAAAATTTGGCAAACATCCCATTGGCAACCTTCAGAAAACCTGGGAAGGCAGTTTTGCCTTTTTCGCTGCCAGCATGATAGTGGCCCTCTTTATCACCGACCTCAGCTGGCCGTTAAAAATTGCCGGCGCCCTGGCAGCAACCCTGATTGAATTGCTGCCATTTTCCATCGATGACAACCTGACCATCCCGGTTGGCTCATCGGTGTTGATGACCCTTTTATTTTTAGCAGGAGTCTGACATGCGCTTTCCCCGTCTGGCCGTCGTTCTGTTCCTGTTGGCCCTTCTCTCTGCCTGCAGTGACTATAAGCCCATGGCCATTGGTCCCGAAGGCCGGATTGTGGTTTTTGCAGATTCTTCAGTTTATCAGGAAGCGAAGCCCTACCTGCAGCGAACGGTTTTCAGGGAAGTTCTGGCCGTCCCACGTCCCGAATCCATGCTGGAAGAAGAATGGCAGGATGCAAGGCAGTTTGAACCGCTGAAGCAACGGGCCTATCTGCTCTTCCTGGCCTCTGCCGATGACACCTCCTTTGCCTCCCGTCTGGCGCTTTCTCTGCTGAGTGATGATGTTAAAAACCTGGTTGCAAAAGGAGAACAAACCACTTTCACCGTCCGGAATAAATGGCGGAACGGCCAGCAGGTCATGTTTGTGATTGCCCCTTCCAAGGATGCCATGGGTCAGACCATCATGAAAGACAGCGCGGCTATTACCTTCGGATGGACCGATTTCACTCTGAAACGGGCTTACCACCACATGTTCCGGCGACACTCCCAGCCCGACCTGGAAGAACGATTACTCGAACGGGTGGGTTTTACCCCACGCATCCAGCACGATTACGTGGTTATTCATGATTCGGTCGGACCCAATTTTGTTTATCTGAAGCGCATTCAGCCCGATCTGGACCGCTGGTTCTGGATTCATTGGTGGGATGCCCCAACTCCCGCCTTTCCCACTTTTTCCAGACTCATGGATATTCAGGATTCGGTTCTGAAAGTACAGATTACCGCCGAAGACAGCACCTATGCCGAGACAGACCGCCGCGCCTTGTCTCAAAAAGAAATCAGTTTCAACGGGTTTTATGGCGTTGAAACCCGCGGGCTCTGGAGAATGAATGATTATTCGCTGGGCGGACCCTTTGTCAATTATACGTTCTACAACGACTCACTGAACCGGATTTACATGTTCAATGGCTCTGTACTGGCTCCCAAATTTCAGTCCAAAGCCGATTTTGTCAGAGAAATGGAAGTCATTGCACGCTCCATCCGTTTCCGTGAAGGAAAAGGGGCCACACCTGAACTCCGGTAATCACTGATCAAACATTGACCTTCCGGTCCATTTTCAGGATTTTTGTGCAATGATGGTTTTTTGGATGCCGGTTATAACCTTGCTCAGAAAGGAATTCCGTCAGGAAATCCGAAGCAGGGTGGCCCTGAATGGTCTGGCCCTGTTTGTGGTGATTCTGGTCGCGCTGATTGCCTTTTCCACCGGAGGAGCGGACTTGTCACCGGTCATGTTCTTCTCGCTTATGTGGCTGGGGTTGTTTTTCTCGTCAATGGTGGGTCTTTCGCGGTCGTTTGTGGCAGAATCTGATCAGGGAACGCTCGATTTTCTTACTTTTCTGGCACGTCCTTCCCAGATTTTCCTCTCGAAGTTTCTGTTTAATGTCGGAATGGCTGTATCGGTCTCCTTTCTGATTCTCTTGCTCTTCCTGTTCTTCTTCAATCCACCGGTAGTCCGATGGGACTGGTTCCTTCCTGGTTTGATAGCAGGATCGGTGGCCATCACCTCTGCCACCACTTTTCTCTCTGCGCTGGTGGCGCTTTCCGATGCACGGGGAACATTATTTCCGGTGTTGGCGGTCCCTGTTCTGATTCCTCTCATTATGGTGCTGGTACAATTTACACGGCTGTGTCTCGGTGCCGGGTCTCCCGATCGTATTTTTGAACCTGCCGGGGTCATCCTGGCTTACACCGGGGTAATGATCACCGGAAGTCTTTTACTTTTCGACTGGATCTGGAACTGATATGCGTCCCTTGCCCACTTGGCTGAAATGGAGTCTGGCCGTCTGGATGGCAGCCATACTTGTGATCGGCTGGCTGATGCCAATACCCAAACTCCCGGTTCTCGGTGAAACCGCACGGAATATTTATTTCCACGTACCGCAGGCTTTCACGATGATCTTTATGCTTGTGATCAGCTTCTGGAACAGTTACCGGTTCCTGAAATCAGGCAACCTGAACGATGACCTCAAGGCTGAATCGGCTGCTTCCGTCGGGATGCTTTTTGGTATCACCACCATCATTACCGGTGCCATCTGGGCCGACTTTACCTGGGGTGTCTATTGGAACTGGGATCCGAAACAAACGCTGTTTCTGGGTCTCCTTCTCATCTATGCTGCCTACTTTGTTCTGCGGTTATCGGTGGATGATCCGCACAGAAAGGCAAAGCTCTCGGCTGGTTATAATCTGTTTTCCTTTCTGGTCATGCCGTTTCTTGTCTTTGTCATCCCCAGACTGCTGCCCGGTCTGCATCCCGGCGCCCCCGAAGATGATGGCGCCAACAATCCGGTTGTTAGCGGGATCGAATTGTCCATCCGGATTCTTCTGTACAGTTCCTTTATCGGATTTGGCGTATTAGCATACTGGTTATATAATCTTCGGTACCGCCTGGCACGGATTGCCCGGCACATCAACGGATAGAACATGGATCGAATGGTCGTTGCACTGGTTTTATTGGTCATCTGGTCAGGCATTTTTTTCTTTCTCTGGCGGTTAGACAGAAAAGTAAAGGCCCTTGAAAAGAAAACCGTGGAGTCTGATCAATGAATAAAAAACTGGTGGCAGGTCTGGCCCTGATTGTGGCCTTCACGGTTTATGGAGTCTATGCGTTCCGCGAAAATGTAAACCCCTATACCGATTTTACCGGGGCTGAAACCTCGTGGGGAAAAGTTCAGATCAAGGGGACCTGGGATCAGAACCGTGAATCGGATTACAATTCTGAGACCAACACATTTACTTTCTGGCTGACCGACGAATCAGGAAAATCGTGCCAGGTGATTTTCAGCGGAGCAAAACCCAATAATTTCGAACATGCCACCAGCGTGGTGGTCCGGGGCAGCCTGGATGGAACGGTATTTCGTTCCGACCGCATTCTGGTAAAATGTCCGAGTAAATACCAGTCAGAACAGGCCGACGGTCAGCAATTCGGCAGCTAAGGTGCAGTCAGGCAAATTTCTGTCTCTCCGGCCCGTTTATTTAACTCCCAACTTCCGTTTACTTAACTTCGCACGGTTATGATATACAAAGGCCTTGTCATTTTTGCTTTGGTGGCATTCATCCTCTCCACCATTTTCTATTTCATGTCTGCCCGGAAGGAAGGATTAACCACCGATCCATGGCGTTGGGCCGGCCGGTTCAGTTTCATCACCGGGTCGGTGTTGGCTGTGGCCATCATCTCTATTCTGGCCTGGCTGATTTTCGACCATCAGTTCCAGTACAACTACGTTTACTCCTACAGTTCACGGGATCTGCCAGCCGATTATCTGTTTTCGACCTTGTGGGCCGGTCAGGAAGGATCGTTTCTTCTGTGGGTCTTTTTCCTCAGCATTCTGGGTGTATTCCTGATTTACTCGGCCAAGGACTATGAACCTGTGGTCCTGATGGTCTTTTCACTGGCTTTGTCTTTTATCTTTTCCATGATCGCCGGAATCTGGGTCGGAGAAACCACCATCGGATCCAATCCGTTCAAAACCATTTACGAGGCCTATCCCGGTCAGGTACCCGATGGATTCATTCCACCCGACGGACGGGGTCTGAATCCGCTCCTGCAAAACTATTGGATGACCATTCACCCCCCGGTTCTGTTTACCGGATTTGCATCTGCCCTGGTTCCTTTTGCCTTTGCCATTGCCGCCCTCTGGCGTGAACGGTATGATGAATGGATCCGCCCGGCTCTTCCATGGACCTTGTGGGCTGTGTTCTCTCTCGGTCTTGGCATCATGATGGGCGGATACTGGGCCTATGAAACCCTCGGATGGGGAGGTTATTGGGCCTGGGATCCGGTCGAAAACGGATCGCTGGTACCGTGGCTGGCACTGGTGGCCTGCATTCATACAATGCTGGTTCAAAGAAAAACCGGGACATTGAAACGGTTTACCCTGTTTACCGCTCTGTTTGCGTTTATCATGGTCGTTTACAGCACGTTTCTGACCAGAAGTGGTGTTCTTGCCGACTTCAGCGTGCATTCTTTCAGCAGCCTGGGATTGTATAATCAGCTTTTGCTGTTCATTGTGGCTTTCGTTCTGCTGGCAGCAGGGCTGATGATTGCCCGGTGGAAACGCCTTCCCTCTCCCACCTGGTCCAATGAAATTTTCTCGCGGGAATTTGCCATGATTTCCGGATCACTGATCCTGACACTGATGGCCATTGGTATTATCATCGGAACGTCCTGGCCGGTCATCAGCCAATGGTTCGGCGAAGCAAAGACAGTTGATGCAGCCGGGTACAACCAATTAATGCTTCCGGTGGCCGTGGTACTGGCCCTGCTGATGGGTATTGGTCAGCTGTTATGGTTTACTGGCACCGACCGGAAACAGGTTATTAAACAGCTTCTCATCCCGGCAGGTATCGGTCTGGTGTCCGCACCCATCCTTTACCTTCTGGGAATGACTCATTTTCACATGCTGGCCCTGGGCGTTTCGGCCGTTTTTGCAATTTCCGCCAACCTGCAAATCGGACTCCGGGTGGTTCTCGGAAATCCGAAACTGGCCGGCGGTTCGCTGGCCCATATCGGAATCGGGATTATGCTGATCGGATTCATCACCAGCGGAAAGTATGATTCCACGGTAACCGTTTCCCTTCCCCTGAATGAAACAAGCGATGTTTTCGGATATTCAGTCACCTGGACCGGAGATACCCTGTCGGATGGAAAAGAGGCCTTTAAACTTAAAGTAACCCGCGAAGGCAACGACTGGGACCTGGCCCCGATCATGTATTATTCCACCTACTCCCAGGCCTGGATGAAGAGTCCCGATATTCTGCTAAGGCCCACTTATGATGTGTATTTTGAACCCATCACGGTGGAACCCGCCATCGGCAACAAGGATTTATCGGCCCTTCGGTTCGGCAAACAATCCTCCATTGATATCGGAACCGGCAAAATCATTTTCTCTGGCTTCGAACAGGTTTCCATGGATCCGACCGATATCCGGTTCAACATGGTCTTTCTCTATAAAACGGCCAACCAGACCGACACCCTCCGTTCCTTGTATAAAATCGGCAAAGACCGCATGGTATCGGTAACTCCTGTCAGTCCGGCACCCGGTGTGATTCTGGCTCCGCGCGAGGTCATTCCTGAACAGGCACAGGTCATTGCTTCCCTGACCATCGGTGAGAATCAGTTAAAAACTGCCCGTCCGGAAACGCTGGTGGTGCAGGCCTCTGTAAAACCCATGATTATTCTGGTCTGGATCGGAACCCTGCTTACACTCGGCGGATTCCTGCTTGCCATGTCGAAACGCTGGAAACAACGATGAAACCCCTGATTATCCTAATTGTTCTGTCGCTGACGGGCACGGCCACGCTGCCCGCCCAAACCAACCCGGAAAAGCCCTATCGCTACATGGCCTGGTCATTGCTGGTACCGGGCTCTGGCGAATACATGCTGGGTTACCCTTCCCACACACGTTATCTCCTTCTGACTGAAGCCGCCTTGATTCTCGGCGCCTGGTCTCTGAATGAGTATTCTGACATTACTTTGGATAAAGCCATCACCTATGCGGGCGAGAATGCGGGTATTTCCGGTCAAACCAGAACGAGAAAATTCCTGCTGGCACTCGGTAACTACCGATCGGTCTCTGAGTATAATTCGGCCATGCGACTGCAGCGGACGCCTTCAGACCAGTTTCCCGAGAATGATCCTGCCTATGCCTGGGAATGGAAATCGGATAGCGACCGGTCCACCTTCCGGCGCAACCGCCAGAAAGCGGATGAACTGAACTATTCGGTTCAGTTTGTGGTCGGTGCCATCGTGATAAACCACGCCATCAGCGCCTTCAATGTGCTACGTCTGATCCGTACATCCGGAAAACCTGTAACCACCTCTCAAGCGGACTCTGATTTGGATTTTCTCGCGATGCCTGCCGATCCGTTTACCGGCAGGATTGGTTCCGGGATCGATTTTCAACTCCGGTTATCCTGGTGACGCAGCGGTTTGCCTTTTTTTGTGAATACAATGGCGCCGGATTCAACGGCTGGCAATTACAGGCACCCGAAAAAGCACCGGTAACGGTACAGAGTGTACTGGAGTCGGCCTTCAGACAATTTCTCCACGATCCTGACTTCCGGATCCATGGCAGCGGCCGCACCGATACCGGTGTTCATGCTACCGGCCAATGTTTTCACGCCGACCTGCCAGAAGGAACCGATACCGGACGCCTGATCAGAGGGATCAATGGAATAGCCGGCGACCATCCGGTGGCCATTTGGGAAGCCAGACCGGTCAGACCCGATTTTCACGCCCGTTTCTCTGCCACCAGCCGGTTGTACCACTATACACTCAACACCAGACCCTCTCCGCTGAACCGTCACAAGGAATGGTTTTACCCCTATCCTCTGAAACCTGATCAGCTCAGAGAAATGGCCAGTCTGATCAGACAGGCCACCGATTTCAGCAGCTTTTGCAGGGCAGCCGATGAAGCCGATCATAAAAGATGCCGTATTCTGGAGTGTGACTGGAAAACCGAGGACTCCCGTCTGATTTTCTCCATCAGAGCCAACCGGTTTTTATATGGAATGGTACGGGCTCTGGTAGGAACCCAACTGGATCTCATCCGACGGGGAGAACACCCGGAATCGCTTAGTAAACTGCTCGATGCCCGCAACCGTCAGGCCGCCGGCCCAGCCGCCAAGGCCCATGGATTGACATTGGTTGAAGTCACTTACCCGGCAGAATGTTTCCTGTCGTGATTTACGGTCCTCTTTTCGTTAATTTTATGCCTTTTATTTACGGAGCAAGCAATTGCCAACCCTGACGATCGTCATACCGCTGTACAATGAAGAGGAGTCACTGATACCCCTCAGAGAAAAAATCGGGAAAGCCTGCTCCGATGCCGGGTTGGATTACGATATTCTTTTTATCGATGATGGAAGCACAGACCAGTCTTTTCCGGTTCTGGCCGGTATGGCCGCTCAGGATCCCCGCGTAAAAGTCATCCGTTTCAGGAAGAATTATGGTAAAAGTGCAGCGCTGAATGTCGGCTTCCGGGAAGCCACCGGTAAATATGTGATTACCATGGATGCCGACCTGCAGGACGATCCGGCCGAGATCCCGAATCTGGTAAAAAAACTGGAAGAGGACCAGCTCGATCTCGTTTCCGGCTGGAAGAAAGTCCGCCATGACCCGGTTTCGAAAACACTGCCCAGCAAACTGTTTAATGCAGTGACCAGCAGACTTATCGGACTGAAACTTCACGACTACAACTGCGGATTTAAAATCTACCGGAATGAAGTTGTGAAAACAGTTGAAATCTACGGTGAACTGCACCGGTATGTGCCTGCCTTGGCTCACCTGAGCGGATTTAAAGTCGCCGAAATACCCGTGGTACATCACCCCAGACCTTTTGGAAAATCCAAATTCGGAATGGACCGGTTTTTTAAAGGATTTCTCGATCTGGCCACCGTCCTGTTCATCAGCCGGTATATGCGCCGCCCGCTTCACTTCTTCGGTGGCTGGGGACTGGTTTTTCTGCTTGCCGGACTCGCCATCAACCTCTGGCTGACCATTGGCTGGTTTCAGGGTGAAATCGCCATTTCAAAACGCCCGGTTCTCTTTCTTGGTATTTTGCTGACCATTCTGGGTATTCAATTCATCTCGACCGGATTTCTGGGTGAAATGATCACCAAGGTCTTCACCCGATCCGATCAATACGCCATTCGGGAAACGGTAAATCTGTAAGTATGCAATACGATCCAATCAAACAACGCCTGTCTGACTTTATCAGGAACCAACCGGTTCTTAAAATCCTGTTTTTCAAAGTGCTTCGTGTGCTGTTTCTCAGAGAATGGTACGTCCGCTCGGTCCTTTTCCGGCTGTTTCCCGATAAGAAACCTGCCCGGATCCTCGATGCCGGCTGTGGTTTCGGGCAGTACAGCTATCTGATGTCCACCCGCTTTCCCGGAGCCACCATTGATAGTGTGGATCTGAATCCGGCCCATGTGAGTGCCCTCAGCGATTTCGCCGGCCGGTTAAATCTGAATATCAATCCGTCTGTTCAGGATCTGACCACGTATACCAGTCAGGATTCCTATGACCTGATTCTGTGTGTCGATGTGATTGAACACATCGAAAATGACCGTGCGGTCTTTTCAAACTTTGCCCGGTCTCTTTCCCCGGGCGGCGAGGTCGTGATTTCAACCCCCAGCGATCAGGGAGGATCTGATCACCACCACGATCACGATCATGAGCATCAGGGTGTACACGGTTTTATCGATGAACACGCCCGCGATGGTTACTCCATCACAGACCTGAAGGAAAAACTTGAAACCGCCGGCCTGGTGGTTGCCGATATACGGTATACCTATGGAGCCTTTGGTTCCTTCGCCTGGAAACTGGCAGTTAAATGGCCCATGATGCTTCTGAATCTGTCTATGGCCCTTGTTCTTCTGCTTCCCTTTTATTTTCTGATCACCCTCATTCCCATTTTACTCCTGCATCAGGCCGATATGATGGTTCGCTGGAAACGCGGAACCGGACTTATTGCAAGAGCCATCAAACCCAATTAACCGGACCCTCTTCATGAAATCCAAAACACAAACCATCGGAACGGCCCAGGTTCCCACCGGATCTTCTGTAAACTGGCCCCTTATCCTGTCTCTTGCCTCGATCGTTCTGGTGCCGGTCCTGTTCATGGCCCCACTGCTTTTTCAGGGAAAAACCTTTCCTGCCTCAGATACACAGCAATGGCTGGGAACCGCCAAAGCCCTGGTCGACTATCACGAAGCAACCGGATCCCTGCCGCTCTGGACTCCGAACGTCTTCGGCGGAATGCCGGGCTATATGATTTCACTGCCAAACCCCATTCCTGGTTTCGATTCCATAATTCTGTCATCGCTCGGTCTGATTTCCGATTGGCGGGTGGTTTATCTGGTATTCATGGGAATTGGCGCTTTCCTTTTCAGCCGCCGGTTTACCGATAATGAATGGCTGTCGGCCATGGCAGCAGTTGCCTTTCAGCTTTCCACCTACTTTATCATCATTCTTAAAGTCGGTCACAACACCAAATTTCAGGCCATTGCTTACCTGCCCTGGATTCTGCTGGCCTTTGACTTTCTCATCCGGTCGGGAGGATGGAAAGGCGGCCTGGCTCTTGCTTTGGGGCTGTCTCTCCAACTCCGGGCCAACCACCCGCAAATCACTTATTATACCCTGATCGTTCTGCTGATCTGGGGTCTGTTCTGGCTGGTTGATGAAATCAGAAACGGACGAATTAAACCCATGCTGCAAACCATTGGCTGGGCCGCCGCCGGGGGGCTCATTGCTGTGATGACCATTGCATTTCCCTATCTGATCAATGCCGACTACTCCCAATATACCATCCGGGCAGGAACCCTTGCCTCGGGTGCGGCCGGACTGACCCGTGATTATGCACTGGCATGGTCCTTCGATTGGGTCGAATCGGTCACCTTTTTTGTGGCCGACTTCTTTGGCGGACACTCTCCTTATTACTGGTGGCAGATGCCCTTCACCGAAGGTCCTCAATACCTGGGTGCCATACTTCTGTTCCTGGCCGGACTCACTTTTCTGGTTCCACTCACCCGCACCGTGCTTATGTTATGGATCGTGACCGGTGTGACCTGGTTACTAGCCATGGGTTCCAACTTTCCTTTCCTGGCCGATCTTGCACTGAATGCCCTGCCCTTCTACAATAAGTTCCGGACTCCCAGCATGATTCTGGTGATCCTGAGTCTCACAATCCCCGTTCTGGCTGTTCTCGGTGTACAGGGATTTCTGAAAGCCATCGCAGCCAACCGGCGCACCGATGAACTCCTGAAACGGTTTTACCTACTCTCCGGCCTGGTGATCGGCTTTGGCGTGGTCCTGCTGATCGTTTCCGGATCAATGGGATTCATTCGCCCCGAAGAGGCTCAGCAATATGACGCACGCACACTCGACTACCTGAAAGGGGAACGGTCTGCACTCACCACCGACTCCATCTGGAAATTCCTGATTCTGAATGTGGTGGCCATTGGCCTGGTCTGGCTGGCTGCCACCAGCCGACTGAAAGCCGGCATGGTCGGATTCGGACTGTTTCTGCTGCTTCTCACCGATCTGTGGACGTACAACAGTCAGTATGTGTCAAAAGAGGTCATGGTTTCGAAAAGGCAATTCTCGGCTGGGTTTCCTCAGTCGCCAGTGGACCGGTTCCTGCTTGAAGACACCACAGACTTCCGTATTTATCCCGTCGGGAATCTGTATCAGTCCACCCGGTTTAACTACTATCACCAATCCATTGGTGGCTATCATGGTGCCAAACTGGCCGTATTCCAGAATCTGATCGACAGCAGTCTGTCGGTCAGCACCGGTCCCATTCCCTTCAACTCCGGAACGCTGAAAGCCTTTGGGGTAAAATATCTGGTTATACCTCAGGCCATCAACCAGCCCATCGGAACGCTGCTTCCTTCTTTTGTCGATCCGGCCGGCAAGCAAAGCGTGATGGAAACCACCACCTTTGGCGGAAAAGCCTTTTTCGTAAAAAAAGTCAACCGGCTGGATGATCCGACCCTGCACGTGCGCGAAATGAACCGAGATGGCTGGGACCCGGAACAACTCAGTTTCGTCGCCGGGTACCAACCATCAGCCGATCTTTCCTGGGATTCGTCTGCCACCATCCGGCAGGTAAAACGAGAGCATCATGAACTGGCCTGGCAGGTCAGTACCCCGGTTTCTTCGTTTCTGTTTCTGTCTGAAATCTGGTACCCATCTGGCTGGCGGGCCACACTGGACGGGAAAGAGATTCCCCTTTATCAGACCAACCATGCGTTCCGCGGTGTGGAAATTCCGGCAGGATCCCATGAACTGGTACTGACCTTTGACCCACCCGCAGTGACTGCCAGTCTGACCGCCGGATGGATCGGGACGGCCATTCTGTATGGTGGACTTCTCCTCTGGGGTTTCCTCTTAGTCAGAAAGCGGAAGGATGCCTGATCGCATTCCGGTTCTGATTGTCACGTACTATTTTCCCCCGGCCGGCGGACCGGGCGTGCAGCGGATTCTCAAATTCTGCAAGTACCTGACCGACCACCACATTCAACCCGTTGTGCTAACGGTCCGGAATGGTGAGTATCCAAACACCGACCTGTCTCTGATGTCGGATGTGGCCGATGACTTGCCAGTCTACCAGACCCCCATTGTTGAACCTTACCGGTTTTATAAACGCTTTACCGGTATGAAACAGTCCGACTCCTTCGGCGTCGCTTTTGTAAAAAAGGAAAAATCTTCCACCCCATCCTGGAAGGAAAAACTGGCGCTATGGATCCGCGGCAATCTTTTCATCCCCGATGCCCGGTTTCTATGGAAATGGACGGCCATCCCAGCCGGCCTGGATATCATTAAAAAACATGGAATCCGGGCGATCGTGACAACAGGTCCGCCCCACAGTACCCATCTGATTGGCCGGAATCTCAAAAAACGAACCGGACTTCCCTGGCTGGCCGATTTCAGGGATCCGTGGACCGGTATCGATTATTATTCGAAATTTCCGCTTACCCGCTGGGCCGACCGGAAACACCGCCGGCTGGAATCGGCCGTTCTCAACGAAGCAGATGAAGTGGTGGTTGTTTCCAAATCCATGAAAACGGCCTTTGCCGCTCTTACAGATACACCCATCACCGTTATTCCAAACGGATATGATGATGCCGAGTTGCCGGCCACTCCGCCCAAACCACCAGCCGATTTATGGGTGGTTGGCTATGTGGGAAACATGTATCCGGTCAGAAACTGGGAAACTGTGGCTACGTTATTCGCCTCCATGGTCACACAATCACCAGCAATGGCAGATCGGTTCCGGCTGAAACTGATTGGCAACGAGGATGGGTCGGTCATCGACCGGTTTGAAAAGGCAGGTCTGGGGCCCTATCTGATCAGGAAGGGCTATTTGCCTCACGATCAGGCAATACAGGAATTGTACACTTGTCATGCTCTGCTCCTGGTTATCAATGACGAGCCCGGCAATACCCATGTACTCACCGGAAAACTGTTCGAGTATCTCGGAACCGGTCGTCCCATTTTGTTCTCGGGCCCCGTCCCCGGCGATGCCTGGGATCTGCTCAGTCAGACCGGACGGGCGGTCAATCTCGGTGAGGGATTCATTTTGCCTCCATTTGCCGATCTGGAAAAACAGCCGGTTCTCACCGCCTTTACCCGGCGCAGTCTGACCAGACAACTTGCTCTCCGGATCAAAACCATGATTCATCAACAGGACCATCACCATGAAGAAAGTTAACATTGCCCTTGTTGGCTGCGGACGTATTGCAGAAAAACACATCGAAGCGCTGATGAAATTGCCCGATGATTACCGGATCACCGCGGTTTGCGACACGGTTTCTGAAAACCTTTCCAAAGCAGTGGAGATTACCGGAGCAAAGGGATATGCCTCCTATGACGACCTGCTCGAAAAAGAAAAGCCCGATCTGATCACCCTGTGCACACCCTCGGGACTTCATGCCGCACAGGGAATCAAGGCAGCAAAGAAACACATTCACGTGCTGTCTGAAAAGCCCATGGCCACCCGTCTGAAGGATGCCGATGATCTGATCAGAACCTGCGATGAACAGGGTGTGCGGTTATTTGTGGTGAAACAGAACCGGTTGAATTCGACCATTCAGCTCCTTCGCAGAGCCATTGATAAAGGCCGGTTCGGACGGATTTTTACCGTGGAAGTCAATGTGTTCTGGGCCAGACCCCAATCGTACTACGATGCGGCCAAATGGAGGGGAACCTGGGAATTTGATGGCGGTGCTTTTCTGAATCAGGCCAGCCACTATGTCGATCTCATCACCTGGCTGATCGGGCCACCCGAGTCGGTTTGTGCCATCACCGGAACTCTCGCCCGTAAAATCGAGGCCGAAGACACCGGCGCTGCCGTCATCCGGTTCCGTAACGGAGCCATTGGAAGCATGACGGTTACCATGCTCACCTGGCCAAAGAATCTGGAAGGGTCCATCACCGTTATTGGTGAACGGGGAACGGTAAGAATCGGCGGAATTGCCGTAAACGACATCAAACATTGGGAATTTGACCAGTATGATGACGATGACAAAGTCGTCGAAACGGCCAGCTACAAAGTTGAATCGGTGTACGGATTCGGACATCTGGGCTATTATAAAAACGTAGCCGATTCCCTGCTTCGTGGCATCGATGCCCACACCGATGGCCGTGAAGGCCGAAAATCCCTCGAACTGATCGAAGCCATTTACATCAGCGCCCGCGATAAACGGTTTGTGAACCTGCCACTGACGGTCTGAGTGGTGAATGGTGAGTGGTGAATGGTGATGGGAAAAACCCGTACCCCGAGGTTTTCGAAAAACCCGGACCCTGAGTGATTCCGCTTGCCCCGATTAAATCGGGGAAGGGTTTTTTCAGTTAAGAGTTACGGGTTAAAAGTTAAAAGAAAATACAAGAGATCAGTCCATCGGCTTGGTCACTAAGCTAAAAGTGTACCCCCGATGAAGTCGGGAAAGTGCTGCTTGGGGACCGGAAACAGAGTCCAGTAAAACCCACCCAAACAATGTCATCCCGGCCTGTTCGCCAGTGCCGGACGTGCCGAGCCGGAATGACTATTGGGGTTTTTCAAGTGATCAGAAAGCAGATATCAGAGAACAGAAATACCCGGGCCCTGGGGCTCTCGAAGGGGGCGGGTATTTCAAAGCAAAAATTCAACAGACCCTCACCCCTTCCCTCTCCGGCGGAGGAGGCGAAATTCTGAATTCTGGCTGCTGACTCCTGACTCCTGTCTCCTGACTCCTGTATTAAACGCTCCCAGCCAGCTTCCGGGCCTGCCAGAAAGTGACCATCCGCTTCGATTGTTCATCGTACAGATGCAGGAACAGAGACTTCAGGCTGCGGCTGATGGTCAGAGGCTCCACCTTGCGCAGTTCATCAATGCTTTCGTAACATTTTTTCAGGTAGTAGTTGGGAATGGCCGGATTCATGTGATGAATGTGATGGTAACCAATGTTGCCGGTGAACCAGCGGAGCACAGCCGGTAACTTGTAAAAAGAACTTCCTTCAAGCGCTGCTTCGAACGGATTCCAGCCCTGTGACCGGGACCAGTACACATTCTCATACTGATGCTGAACGTAGAACAACCAGATTCCCATGGTGCCGGCAATTGCCATCACCGGAACCTGAACGGCCAGATAGGTTCCCAATCCGATGGTAAACCAGGAGAGAATCAGAACACCGGCAATCACCGCATTGGTCAGCATGAGACTGCCGATTTTGCGGGTTCCCATGGTCGTATCGGGGAAACGTTGAATAACCAGAAACAAAACCGAGGGAACAATCAGGAACAGAAACAACGGATTGCGGTAGATCCGGTACCAGACCTTTGTCAGAAAGGAAGAGGCCTTGTACTCAGTAACCGTCATGGTCCAGATATCGCCACCGGTTCCCCGTTTATCCAGATCGCCCACATTTTTATGGTGAACGGCATGGGTATGCTGCCAGTCAGAAAAACCAGTGAAAACCATGGTGCCTGTAATATGCCCTACAATTTCATTGGCACGTTTACTCGAGAAAAATGAATTATGGGTGCAGTCGTGAAAAATGATAAAAATCCGCACCAGCAGACCGGCGGCAGGCAGGCAGATGGGCAAAATCCACCACCAGGAAATATCTGAGTTGAGCATCCAGACCATCAGAGCCATCAGTCCGACATAGGGAACCACCGTATTCAATAATTGAAAAATGGCTCGTGGCGTACTCGATTTCAGGTAGGGTTTCAGCTTATGCAGCCAATCAGGACGGTTGATCATGAAGTCTCCTTCGGGGTCGGCTTCACCGGTTCATTCCGGGCCGGACCGGGACAAAGATACGCCTGAAGCAGGGTAACTCTTCTCACTGTCATTCCGGGGGAGATTAAATTGCGCTTAAAGAAAAAGGGACCGTTTAGTCCCTCTTTCATGATTGAGTCGTGGCTTTCCTCAGAAACTCTGATCGAGGATATCGGTCAGATTATACTTCAGAACAAACCTGAAATCAGTCGGATCGTCGCCTTTCGGCGGATCGGATACCCAAACCGGGAACAACAGTTCAATCGGCCCTAACTGATATCCGAGTCCGGCATCATACAGCAGCGACCCCGATCCGAAATTTTTCCGTTCCTTATACACCTGCCCTGCATCGGTAAAAAACATCCATCCCGATTTTTGCAGGGTCAGTTTGACTGCAAAACCAGCCTTACCAACCTGCAGACCCTTCTGACCATAAACAGCATATCCCGGCATGAACAGTCCATCTCCCGGTGACAGATTATCAAGCAGAGAAACCGATCCTTTCATGGGGATCAGAAAGGCCTCGCGGCGGGGATCCGCTGATCCGCCGGGGAAAAAGCCTTCCTGCAGGGGAATGGTTCCGAAAGCAGAGCCTGCATACAACCGGATGGCAGCATAAGACCGGCTTTCCCACCGGAACCGGTATCCGAACTCGGCATCAACCCGGGTAAAAAGCGGATCTCCTTCGTTCACTTCAAAACTCGAACTGATGGTGGACCGGAATGAGGACGCATAGGCCCGGGTCGAATTCTTTGCCTTCAACGTCAGATTGACGGTCTGATAGTCCACATCCTGAATCAGTAATGGATTCACATACCGGATATCATCATTCAGATACCGTCCGACCGACAGTTCCGCCGAGGATTCATAGTACCGGAAACCAGCAGTTCCCCTGATAAAAACTTCCTGTTTGCGGAAACCCTGCTGATCATAGAAAGTACCGCCCCAGTCGATATAATCAAGCAGCTTCCGGGGAATCCGGTCACTGAAGAAAAACCGGTAACCGGGTTCTCCGGTAGAAAGACCCTTGTATACAGTCACCAGGGTCAGTTTGTCTCCCGTCAGCAGATTTCCGCCCCAATAACCCGCCCCAAGCTGAACCCCATCCACCGTGTTATAATCCATGACAGGAAACAGGTTGATGTCATAGGCATCCAGACTGGGAACGGCTGCCAGAAAATTCACATTGATCTGAAAACCCTGGCCGTTGTTGGTGAAGTCCAGTTCATAAATCCGGTTTCCTGGATTCAGCCGGACAGAGGCCACCTGATCGCGATGAGTAAAACTGATCGTTCCTTCCGGTTTTGGAAAAACGGTTTGAAACAAGGTATCACCCGCAGCAGTTACCAGCTGAACCGGAACCGGCATGAATAAATCACCTTTATTTCCAACCGTTATATCGGTCCGGAATCCCTCTGCGGTCTGGATGGTTTCCTTCGAAATCACATAAAAATCAGGATAGGACGTACTGTTCAGCCACGGATCAAAAAACCAGTTCAGGTCTTCGCCCACCGACTGTTCCACCACTGCGATTAAGTCATCGGGACCGGGATGCCTGAATTTCCAGGTCTGAAAATACGCCTGCATGGCTTTATCAAATTTTTCACGGCCCAGATAAGATTCCAGTGCAGCCATCATGAGCGCACCCTTCTGGTAATGAACCACCATGTTCCCATTGTAGATATAATCACTGGCTGGAAGGTTATTGGGCAAATCCTGATTCTTGTGTACGAGCATGTTCAGCGAGTGAAGGTTCAGTTCATGACTTCCAACCGGACGAAGAATCAGGCTGAAAGGACCTAATTTGGACGGATCAGACAAAAAGGATCGGTCAGCCCCATACTTTGCATCCATGGTGCGGCCTTCGTAATAGGAATTGATTCCTTCATCCATCCAGGCATGGGCCCGTTCATTCGATCCCAGAATGCTCTGGAACCAGTTATGACCCACTTCATGGGTTATAACCTGATCGAGCAGATTCAATCCTTCCGGATTTCCTGAACTGATGACAGTAATCATCGGATATTCCATTCCGCCGCCCGCATCCAAAGCGCCATCGACCACACTCGCCTTGGGATACGGATAGGGTCCGACCATCCGGCTGTAATGGTCCACCGCCTCGCTGGCAAACCGGGCCGCATGTCGCCAGGAATCGGCATTAGCTGGCTGAATCAGCGCATAACTGAGCACGCCTGTGGAAGTCCTGGCCGAATCCACCAGAAAATCCTCACCGGCAAACCAGGCAAAATCCGGAACCTTTTTTGCAACGAACCTCAGCGACTTGGTACCACCGGCCTCCTTTGCTTTTAGCACATCCTGTTTGAATTGCAGAATAAAGGCCTGACGGTCCCCATCGGTTGTGAGCGCCTTGTAGGTTTGATAACGGCTGATCAGGGAATCAATCCGGGCCTGTTCAGAAGGATTGTCCTGAAGCATGCCGGTTGCATCAATGGTAAAGGAGCCGGGAACGGTCAGAGTGACATCAAAGGAAGAAAATTCCCCGTAAAATTCACCATAATCCAGATAGGAATCGGGATGCCAGCCATCTTGGTCATACACCACCACCTTGGGATACCACTGTGTCATTCCAAAATGATTGTTTTCGGTGCCAAGCCGGGAAAATACCTTTGGAATTTTCACATCAAACGGAATGGTCAGGGTGATGGAATCGCCGGTTTTCAGGGATGTGGGAAGATAGACTTTCACCTCATCAATGGCATCGGGCTTTTCTTCAGTGGTCAGCTTGGTCGATCCGTGAAAGAAACTGGCATCGATCCACCCTTTATCATCGGGCTGACTTTCGGTAAACCCCCACCGTTTCATTTCCCGCATCTGACGGGCAAAGGGAGTCGATTCGTCTTTAAAGGCATTGGGATACAGGTGAAACCAGATCACATCCAGCGGATCGGGAGAATGATTGGTATAAGTGAAGGTAACCAATCCTTTGAGCTGACGGGTGTCGGGTGACAACTCGGCCCGGATGATATAGGATGCTTCCTGCTGAAAGTAATCGGACCGCTGGGCAAATCCCGTCACAGACAGCATTAAAAGAAAAACGGCTGACAAAGCCTTCATTATCGACTCCAGAAAATGGTAAAAGAACCCGCGTACGCAGCGGTGAATCAACTGGTTTCACCAATCCGTGACGAATTTACAAATGAATCGGTCGGGAACCTGTTCATTCTGTGAATAAAAACGATTATCTTTTTACCCAATCAATCGCAGTCAGGGAGGTCCGGATGAAAACGGTGATCATCGGCATTGGTGGCGTTGGTGGCTACTTTGGCGGTCTTTTATCGCTTCACTACACCGGCCAGCCGGGTCATGAAGTCTGTTTTATCTCCAGAGGAGACCAACTGAATGCCATCCGTCAGCACGGTCTTCGGATTATTTCAGACGGCGACCAGCGAGTGGTCCATCCCGATATCGTCATCAGTTCCACCGATCATCTCGGAAAGGCAGACCTGGTCATTCTTGCCGTAAAAAGTTACAGCCTCGAATCCGTTCTCCCATTGCTTCATCCCATCTGCGGACCCGATACGGTGGTCATTCCTGTTCAGAACGGATTGGGAAATACAGAAAAAATACGTGCAGCCTGTAAATCAGGAATCATCTGTGATGGTTTGGTTTATGTGATCGCAGAAATCAAACAACCGGGAGTCGTGATCCGCCAGGGAGATGCACAGAAAATCATTTTCGGACTACAGGGAACCAGCCATCCGAAACTGGAAGGAATCCGGGATTATCTGAAGGAACCGGGTTTCGATGTGGTCCTGACCGAAGATCCGCTCAAGTATAAATGGTTGAAGTTTCAGTTTATCGGGGCACTCAGTGTGGTGGCCGCGGCCCATGACATGACCATCGGCGAGGTGCTCAAAACGCCAAAAACATCCGAGGCCTACATTGCAATCATGGAAGAAATCCGGTATGTGGCCAAAGCCTGCGGCATCAGGTTACCCGAAAATGCTGCCGAAAAGTCCTATGAAATTGCCATGAAATCCCCTGCAGAGTCAACAACGTCGTTCCAGCGGGACTACCTGTCGGGCAAACCCCATGAACTGGAAGCCTATCTGGGAGAACTGCTGGCTCTGGCCCACGACCATCAGATTCCGGTGCCCATGTCAGAAATGTACTACCGGAAACTGAAAGCCTGACCCGGATTAAACCGGGTCGGTTCCCACGTACTCCACCTTCGCAAAATCAAATCCATCTCCATGCCGGATGACCTCGAGAGAGTCACCTGCCTGAACCAGTCCGCTCAATATTTTTTCTGACAGCGGATTGACCAGATGTTTCTGAAGCAACCTTTTTAACGGCCGGGCACCAAACTGCGGATCGTATCCAAGATCGGCCAGACGAGCCACCGCCTCCGGAGCAATTTCAAGCCGGATACCCGCCTTCAGAGCCAGTGCCTGAATCCGCCGGAACTGAATACTGACAATCCCCTTAACCTCGTCGCGTGAAAGCGGATGAAAAACAATGATTTCATCGATGCGGTTCAGGAATTCCGGACGAAGCGTCATTTTTAACTGCTGAAGCAGTTTCTCCCGCACTTGTTCCAGCACCGCCTGACGGTTCATTCCGGTCAGGTTCGCCAGATCATCCTGAATAATGGCTGATCCCAGATTTGATGTCATGATAATGATGGTGTTTTTAAAATTGACGGTCCGGCCCTGGTTATCGGTCAGCCTGCCATCATCGAGCAACTGCAGTAGCACATTAAATACATCGGGATGGGCTTTTTCGATTTCATCGAGTAAAACCACCGAGTAGGGTTTTCTCCGGACAGCCTCGGTCAGCTGGCCACCTTCATCGTATCCGACATAGCCCGGAGGGGCCCCGATCAACCTCGATACAGAATGCTTCTCCATGTACTCACTCATGTCGAGTCGGATCAGCGCACCTTCATCATCAAACATGAATTCGGCAAGTGCCCGGGCCAGCTCGGTTTTACCCACGCCGGTGGTTCCCATAAAAATGAACGACCCGATGGGACGATTTTCATCCTGTAAGCCCGCACGCGATCTGCGTACCGCTGCAGAGACAGCTTCAACAGCTTCCCGCTGACCCACCACCCGGTTAGCCAGACGTTCTTCCATGTGCAACAATTTCTGCCGCTCCGATTCAAGCATGCGGGTAACCGGAATTCCTGTCCATCGCGACACAATGCCCGCAATGTCATCGGCTTCTACTTCTTCCTTCAGCATTTTCAGGCTGACCTGATGGGCCGCCAGCAGTTCATTGACCGATTTAAGATCTTTTTCAAGGGCCGTCAGGGTTCCATACCTGATTTCAGCCACCTTTCCGAAATTGCCATCCCGTTCATGCTGCTCGGCCTGTGTCCGGGCCGTATCCATGGCCGATTTGATTTCTCTGATCTTCTGGATCAATTCCTTTTCCCGGAGCCAATGCGCCCGCAGAGCCGACCGCTCCTCGCCAAGACGGGCAAGTTCCTTCCGGATCTGGTCTTCCTTGACCGTGTTGGAAGAATCCTTTTCGCGTTTGATTCCTTCCAGTTCGATTTCCAGTTGCCGGATCTGCCGTTCGATGATATCCAGTTCTTCCGGCATGGAATCGATTTCCATCCGTAAACGACTGGCAGCTTCATCGACCAGATCGATGGCCTTATCGGGCAGAAACCGATCAGAGATATACCGGTCAGAGAGCTCAACTGCTGCAACAATAGCCGAGTCGGTAATTCTCACCCCGTGATGAACTTCATATTTTTCCTTCAGTCCCCGCAGAATCGAAACCGATTCTTCCAGAGAGGGCTCCCCGACCAGAACCGGCTGAAACCGGCGTTCAAGCGCGGCATCTTTTTCGATGTGCTTGCGGTATTCATCCAGAGTGGTGGCACCAACGGCCCGTAATTCGCCACGGGCCAGAGCCGGTTTCAGAATATTCGCGGCATCCATGGCCCCTTCTGCAGATCCGGCACCAACCAGCGTGTGGATTTCATCGATAAAGAGAATGTATTCGCCATCCGACTCAACCACTTCCTTAATGACGGCCTTCAGCCGGTCCTCGAATTCACCCCGGTATTTTGCGCCGGCAATCAGGGCCCCCATATCAAGTGCAAATACACGCTTGTCTTTCAGACCCTCAGGAACATCTCCGGTGACAATCCGGTGAGCCAATCCTTCAGCAATGGCGGTTTTTCCCACCCCGGGTTCTCCGATCAGGACCGGGTTGTTCTTCGTACGCCGGGAAAGAATCTGAAGCACGCGACGGATTTCGTCATCACGGCCAATCACCGGATCAAGTTTGTGTTTCCGGGCCATTTCGTTTAAATCACGGGCAAATCGCCTGAGTGCCTGATACCTCGATTCAGCACCGGCATCGGTCACCCGCTGGTTGCCTCTGATTTCCTTCAGAACCGCCAGAATGGTGTCCTTTTTCACACCAAAAGAAGCGAGTATTTCCTTTAACTGCCCGGGAAGATCGGTCATGGCAATCAGGACATGCTCGGTTGAGATGAAATCATCTTTCATGTCATCCGCCATTTTCTGGGCCTTGTCAAACAGTTTTCCGGTCTGATTGCTCAGGTACGGCTGCTGAATACTTGCACCCGACACCCGGGGAAGCCGTTCGGCTGCTTCACGTACCCGGTTCAGCAACAGATCCGGTTGACCAGAAATTTTACTGATGACCGCGGTCAGAACCCCCTCGGGGTCCTCAGCACACCCCAGATACACATGTTCCGGCTCAATCACCTGCTGATTCATGGAGGAAGCCAGCCTGATTGCATTTTGCAGGGATTCCTGAACTTTAACCGTCAGACGGTCTGTATTCATTGTTTCATCTCCTTCAATGTCTTTTTTCCCTCTTTGTACAAGTGCTGTGCCGGAATCATTCCGTCAGACACCGGCTAACACCCTGTCAGCAGACCTGACAACCCCGGCAGCAGGAGGCCGACGCTTTGTCTGCGCCCACGCAGTCATGTCAGCCGGCTTTAAACAAAAAACCCCGGCAGGTGCTCCTGCCGGGGTTCAATCCGCCATTGTCAGACCGGATTATTTCTTGTTATCATCCACCACTTCGAAATCGGCATCCTGAACATTGTCCTTTCCGCCTTTCTCATTGGGTGCAGAGGCAGGTTCAGGTCCCGGCTGAGCCTGCGCACCGGCCTGATAAAGTTTGGTTGAGATCTTCTGCCAGGAAGCATTCAGAGCCTCCATGGCTTTCTTCATCTCATCAACATTACCACCGGTCTGTGCCTTACGAAGCGAATCAAGGGCGGCATCCAGCTCAGCCTTATCTGCAGCATCCATCTTATCAGCCAGATCCTTCATCTGCTTTTCCGTCTGGAAAATCAGCGAATCAGCCTGGTTCTTCACATCTACTGCTTCGCGACGCTTCTTGTCTTCTTCGGCATGAGCTGCAGCATCCTTACGCATCCGTTCAATCTCGGTATCATTCAGACCGCTTGAAGATTCAATCCGGATGGATTGTTCTTTTGCGGTAGCTTTGTCCTTGGCAGATACATGAAGAATTCCATTCGCATCAATATCAAACGTCACTTCAATCTGAGGTACACCGCGTGGTGCGGGAGGAATGCCATCCAGATGGAAACGGCCAATGGTCCGGTTATCCACTGCCATGGGACGTTCACCCTGAAGCACATGGATTTCCACGCTGGGCTGACTGTCAGAAGCCGTCGAGAAAATCTCGGTTTTCCGGGTGGGAATGGTCGTGTTCGAAGGAATCATGACTGTCATAACCCCGCCGAGTGTTTCGATTCCGAGTGACAGAGGAGTCACATCGAGCAGAAGCACATCGGTCACATCACCGGCCAGCACCCCACCCTGAATGGCCGCACCAACTGCCACCACTTCATCGGGGTTCACACCCTTATGCGGTTCCTTCTTAAAGAATTCCTTCACCAGTTCCTGAACCTTTGGCATCCGGGTTGATCCGCCAACCAGAATCACTTCATCAATCTGACCCACGTTCATTCCGGCATCTTTCAGTGCACGACGGCAGGGTTCGAGGGTCCGGTCAAACAGATCGGCAGCAATTGACTCGAATTTGGCTCGGGTCAGCGTCATGGTCAGGTGCTTGGGACCGTCCTGTGTGGCTGTGATAAACGGCAGGTTGATTTCGGTCTGTGAGGCACTGGAAAGTTCAATCTTGGCCTTCTCTGATGCTTCCTTTAACCGTTGAAGCGACATGGGATCCTTCCGGAGATCCACGCCATTTTCCTTTTGAAACTCATCGGCAAGAAAATCGATGATGCGCTTGTCAAAATCGTCGCCACCAAGATGGGTATCGCCATTGGTTGATTTCACTTCAAAAACACCGTCACCCAGTTCCAGGATGGAAATATCAAAGGTTCCACCACCCAGATCGAACACGGCCACCTTCTGGTCTTTCGATTTCTTATCCAGACCATAGGCAAGGGCTGCAGCCGTCGGTTCATTGATGATCCGCTTAACCTCCAGTCCTGCAATTTTTCCGGCATTTTTTGTCGCCTGACGCTGAGCATCGTTGAAATAGGCCGGAACGGTAATAACAGCTTCGGTGATCTTTTGTCCCAGATAATCCTCAGCCGCCTGTTTCAGCTTCTGCAGAATCATGGCCGAGATTTCCTCTGGAGAATAGGTACGGTCCTGAATCTCGACACGGGCACCCCCGTTGTCTCCCTTCACTACTTTATAAGGCACATTCCGGGCTTCCACGCTGGTTTCATCAAAATGACGGCCCATGAACCGTTTGATTGAATAAATGGTGTTGGTCGGATTGGTAACCGCCTGACGCTTGGCGGGATTTCCAACCAGACGCTCACCCGATTTGGTAAATGCAACGATGGATGGAGTGGTCCGGGTGCCTTCAGCATTGGCAATCACCACCGGCTCATTCCCTTCCATGACGGAAACAACCGAGTTGGTGGTTCCCAGATCGATTCCTATAATTTTTCCCATGCTATCCTCTTCAAGTCAATATGTTAAATTAAAACCATCGCGTTTACTCACAAAGGCTGTGCCAATCTGATTTTCAAGCGGGTTTTCTGCCATTCGGCCCTTACCCGGGTTCCGGACCTTCAACTTTCTGACAAAATTGCCGGACCCAAACACCCTTTCGTGAAACAAAACACGACTTTGGTTCCACTGTCCTTCGCAGGAAATTCTCCCAAATGCCAGAAGGACCAAATTTGATTTTGTGTTGTGTTTTTGCAGCCGGATTAAATTGACAAGCCCTGCCCGTAAAAGTATCTTGCGAGTCTTGAAATCTGGGACGGAATGGGGTCTGTCAAAACTAAAAAGCGGCTGCCTGACAGCTATCAGGTTCTGGTCTATCACAGCCATGACATCACCCGCGAGCCGGTTCGGTTCCGACTGTCAAAGAACTGGCTGATCACCGGAATTGTGGTTGTTCTTTTACTTTTTGCAGGAGCAGGCGCCTCTCTGATTTTATTCACACCGCTGGTCGGGCTGGCACCGGGAGCGGTTGATTCGGGAACCTATCAGCGGGATGTGATTGACAATGCCCGGCGGATGGACTCCCTGAGCAAGGCGATCGCCGTCCGGTCTGATTACTTTGCCAGGTTTCAGAATCTGATGAAAACCGACAGTCTCGATACCACCACCCGCGCCGTTCCGAAACAGGATGGACTGGTGGCTGAAGGGGCACCGGTGGTTGAGCAGGCTGATGAAGCATTGTCTCCCATCGGATTCGGATTGGAGGAAGCCTCCTCCTACGCAGAAGAAGACCTGTCCGCTCTGACGGATTCCTATGCCTCACAGGCCATTCCCCTGTCTTTGGGTGGGCTCATTCTGAGTGCCCCGGTCAAGGGAATCATTACCAGAGGCGTTCAACCGGGAGTCAGTCATTTCGGGCTCGATATTGCGGTGAAATCGGGAACACCGGTTTCAGCCATGGCCTCCGGAAAAGTCGTGTTTGTTGACTGGACCCTGAAAACGGGTTATACAGTGGTTGTTCAGCATGTATCCGGATTTGTATCGGTCTATAAACATCTCAGTTCGGTGATGGTTCAGCATGGAAGCGCCATCACCACCGGTGAGTTCATTGCACTGAGCGGAAATACCGGCGAGTACACCACCGGGCCGCATTTGCATGTTGAACTCTGGCACAATGGAAATTATCTGAACCCTCTGGATTATTTATCGCGGTTTTAAATTATGTCGAAAACAACCAACGGACATCCTGCAGACGGAAACTGGATCAATGTGAGCACCACCATCGTGGGAACCATTACCAGCAAGGGCAATATCAGACTTGATGGCAAACTGAACGGGGACCTGAAAGCCGACGGCGGCCTCTTGCTGGGACCTTCAGGAGAGATCAGCGGCAATATTGAATCAAAATCCCTCGTTTCCGGCGGGAAAATCACCGGTAAGGTCGTGATATCCGAAAGAACCGTGCTGGAATCCACATCGGTATTTCAGGGTGATCTGTTCACTAAAAAGCTGATTATTGAAGAAGGGGCCTCCTTCGACGGAACCTGTTCAATGACACAACCGGGAACTCATGCAGGACCCGAAACCAAAAAATGACCGGTCCGATCTGGCAAAAGATCTGGCTTTTTACGGAGAAATCAGTTCTCAGATCGTCATCAATCTGCTGGCCTTCGGCCTGATCGGGTATCTGATCGATACCCTCGCCGGAACGCCCTTTGCATTTACCATCATCGGATTTCTTGGTGGAATGTATTCGGCCTGGGCCAATCTGAAACGAATCATTAAAAAGCGGTTTGGGGATCAATGACGCTGAAACGGTTTCTGCTTGCATTGGCAATCATTGCAGGTGCTGGCTTACTCCCCGGCTTGCTTCTGCCGGACTATCAATCAGAGCTTCTGACCGGAAACCTGGTCATGGGCGGACTGGCCCTGCTGAACGGGCTCGCCGGGTGGCTGGTGATCAGAAAATCGGGGATGCAGGGCACCATCGCCCTGATCAGCATCGGATTGCTGGTTAAAATGATGGTAGTCGCTCTCGTTCTTATTATAATTGCAAAAAACGGACAGTTAAGTCTGATGGCATCCGGACTGTCGCTCATCGGCTTTTATTGTGCCTACACAACCATTGACGTTTGGTTTTTATACCGGCAGACACAACCATGAAAACACCATTTTTCCTATTCCTGATGGCGATCTCATTGCTGGTCGCCAACTCCACACCAGCACTGGCTGGCGGAGGCGAAGGCGGAAACAAGACCGACTTTATCATGCACCACGTGGTCAACGGAAAAACCATTGACCTCGAACCCTTTACCACCATCCACCTTCCGACCTGGGAACCAATCCGGATTGGTTCGTTTGAACTGGATTTATCACCCACCAAGCATTCTGTGTTTCTGTGGCTGAATTCGCTGATCGTCCTCATTCTGGGAATTACAGCCGGAGCAGCTTACCGGAAAAGACCCGATGGGTATTTTGCTCCGAAAGGCCTGGGCAACCTGATGGAACTTCTGGTGGAGTTTATCAGGAACGACATCGCCATTCCCATGATCGGGGAACATGCCTACAAGAAATTCATGCCCTATCTGCTGTCGGTATTCTTCTTCATTCTGGTATCGAATTACATGGGACTGATGCCCTATGGCGCCGCCATCACCGGCGATATCAATGTGACCGCCGCTCTGGCCCTCTGCACCTTTTTTATTATTCATTTCAGTGCAAAGAAAACTTACTGGCAGCACATCTTCACACCACATGTCCCGCTGGCCCTGTATCCGATCATGGTCCCGGTTGAAATTCTGGGCATGTTCACCAAACCGTTTGCTCTGGCAGTGCGGTTATTTGCCAACATGAGTGGTGGTCACCTCGTCATTCTTACTTTTATCGGTCTGATCTTTATCATCGGCACCTATGCAGTAGCACCCATTGCCATCCTGCTGGCCGTTTTCATTTATATGATCAAAGTACTGGTCTGTCTGATCCAGGCCTATGTTTTCACCCTGCTCTCAGCAGCCTTTATCGGAATGGCAGTGGAAGAACCTGCCCCGCATCACTAATTACTCAACACTACTTACAACTGGAGGTCTCAAATGGAAACTGGATTATTTGGAGCTTACTTGGGCGCAGGCATCGGAGCTGGTCTGGCCGCTATCGGTGCCGGTATCGGTATCGGTAAACTGGCCGCCTCTGCTATGGAAGCCAGTGCCCGTCAGCCCGAACTCGCCGGCTCTCTGCGCGGTACAGCCATTCTGTTCGCTGCGCTGATTGAAGGGGTTGCCCTGATTGCCGAGGTGATCGGGTTCCTGCTCATCTTCAAGTGATTCTACCTGGCGTTGAACCGCCGGTCAGGGGAAACTGTTTAACAACGACTCCTCCGGCGGATTACCCATTAACCTGATCAAGTGGACTGACGTATGACTTTGGCATTATTCTTACTGGAAGGCGGACTGCTGGATCCGCACACCGGCACCATTTTCTGGGTACTGGTCACCTTTCTGATTGTTTCCGGACTGCTGTACAAGCTGGCCTGGAAACCCATCACCACTGCGCTCGAGGAGCGTGAACGCCGGATTGACATGGCCATCCGGAAGGCCGAGGAATCCAAGGAAGAAGCAGCTAAAATCATGGCCCGTTTCGACCAGATTCTTGCAGAAGCCAATGAAAAGGCCGATGCCATTATCAAGGATGCCCGTCAGGCGGCCGAAAAGATCAGACATGATGGCATGGTCAAAACCAAAGAAGAAACAGAAAAACTCATCGCAGCTGCCCGCGCCGAGATCGAACGCGACCGGTATGCAATGGTGACCAATCTGAAAACGGAAATGGTTGGCATCATTATTCAGATTGCTGAAAAGGTCATCGATTCCAATCTGACCGATGAGAAAAACAAATCATTGATCACCAAAGAAATCGACTCCATGTCGAAAAACTGACCATGAGTGATTATTCCATCGCTTTACGCTACGCGAAAGCCATCGTAGAAGCGACAAAAGAACAAAAGGCCATTGAGGCCCTGACCAGTGACTTCGGGAAACTGGCTCCTCTGCTGCAACCGGATCATCCGGTCGCGGATATGATTGCCAATCCGATGCTGTCACCCGAAAAGAAGATAGCCGTTCTCTCAAAGGCCGTGCCCGGATTGTCTGAAGTGACCCTTCAGGCCCTGAATCTGCTGGCCAAACACAAAAGAGAACCCTTTCTTGCCGCAATCATCACACGGGCACTCGAGCTGATTGATGAAACCAACGGAATCATCCGGGCCGAAACAACCACCGCCATTCCGCTCAGTCAGGAACAAGCCACACGGTTAAAAAAACACCTGTCGGAAAAAACCGGCAAAACCGTCATTCTTGTTCCCCGCATCGATCCGTCCATCAAGGGCGGACTCGTGGTCAGAATACATGATACTGTTTATGATTCCAGCCTGAAAAACCAGCTGGAAGTAATCAAAACCAAACTTTTGAATTAATAAGGGAAACTCCCATGGCAGAAGTCAGACCAGATGAAATATCTGCAATCCTGAAAAAAGAATTGCTCAGCCTGCAGGCCGAAACCGATGTTTATGACGTTGGCACCGTTCTTCAGGTGGGTGATGGTATCGCCCGTGTCTACGGACTCAGTAAAGTAATGGCCGGAGAGCTTGTCGAATTCGATGGCGGCATCACAGGAATGGTGCTTAACCTGGAAGAAGACAACGTCGGAGTGGTTATTTTCGGAAACTCCGAGCAGGTGAAAGAAGGCGACCGGGTTAAACGGACGAAGAAAATTTCCTCCCTGATGGTTGGTGAAGCCATGATCGGCCGGGTACTGAATCCGCTCGGTGAACCCATTGACGGCAAAGGACCGGTAAAGGGAACCGTCCAGATGCCCATTGAGCGCAAGGCTCCCGGTGTAATCTACCGCCAACCGGTGAAAGAGCCCCTTCAGACCGGGATTAAAGCCATTGATGCCATGATTCCCATTGGCCGCGGTCAGCGTGAGCTGATTATCGGAGACCGTCAGACCGGAAAAACCGCCATTGCCCTCGATACCATTATCAACCAGAAGGGAACCGGTGTTATCTGTATCTATGTGGCCATCGCTCAAAAGGCTTCCACGGTTGCAGAAATTGTTGCCACTCTGGAACGGTATGGTGCCATGGAATACACCATTGTGGTGAATGCTTCCGCAGCTGACCCTGCGCCACTGATTTATCTTGCACCGTATGCTGGTGTCACCATTGGCGAATACTTCCGCGATACAGGCCGTCACGTGTTGTGTATTTATGATGACTTGTCCAAGCACGCTGTGGCCTACCGCCAGGTGTCTCTGCTGCTCCGTCGTCCTCCCGGACGGGAAGCCTACCCGGGTGACGTTTTTTACCTGCACTCACGGTTACTCGAACGTGCAGCCAAGGTGATCGAAAATGACGAACTGGTCAAGACCATGAATGACCTGCCCGATTCACTGAAGGATCAGGTCAAGGGTGGTGGTTCACTGACAGCTCTTCCCATTATTGAAACACAGGCCGGTGACGTATCGGCTTACATTCCGACCAACGTGATTTCCATTACAGATGGTCAGATTTTCCTCGAATCGAACCTGTTCAACTCGGGTATCCGTCCGGCCATTAACGTGGGTATTTCGGTGTCCCGTGTGGGCGGATCTGCACAGATTAAGACCATGAAAAAGGTGGCCGGAACGCTTAAACTCGATCTGGCTCAATACCGTGAACTGGCCGCATTTGCCAAATTCGGGTCCGATCTGGATGCGGCCACTCAGGCTCAGTTGCGTCGTGGTGAGCGTCTGGTTGAAATTCTCAAACAGGATCAGTTTTCTCCCGTACCTGTCGAAAAGCAAATCGCTATTATTTTCGTGGCCACACAAGGCTTGCTCGATGAAATTCCTGTGGCTTCACTCCGTCAGTTTGAAGAAGAATTTCTGGCTCACCTCGAGACCAGTCATTCTGACCTGCTTTCCGGACTGAAGAAGGGTGCTCTGACCGATCAGGTTGCAGGCGATCTGAAGAAAGCCGGTCGTGAGTTTATCGATAACTTCAAGAGAAAGCTGAAATAATCCGCCATGGCAACCTTACGGGACATCCGTCAACGGATCAAAGGGGTTAAAAATACCCAGCAGATTACCAAAGCCATGAAAATGGTTGCGGCATCTAAACTGCGGAAAGCCCAGGAAAGCATGATGGCCGCCCGTCCGTATTCGCTGAATGTTCATCATCTCCTCGGTAAACTGGTTTTGGATGAACGGGTGAGCGAGAACCCACTGATTAACGACCGCGAATCCATTAACCGGGTTGCACTGGTCGTCATTTCAGCGGACCGGGGGCTTTGCGGGTCTTTTAACAGCAACCTGATTAAAAATGCCCAGCGAATGATTCAGACCGATCTGAAAAGCTGGGCCACCACAGGTAACCTCGACATCATTCCCCTGGGTCGCGTGGGTTATGACTTTTTCAGACGCAGAGCCTTTAAAATTCCCTTTTACCGGTCTGGAATTTTTGGGCACCTGACTCTGAGTGATATCCGCTCGGTCAGAGATTTCCTGGTACAGAATTATCAAAATGGTACCTATGACCGCATAATTGTCATTTCGAATGAGTTCAAGAATGTGGTCACCCCAAAAGTAACCACCCATCAGTTTCTTCCCATCCGGACGGAAGCGCTCGAAGGAATTGATGCCTCCGGCTCTTTCCAGGCCGATTACATTTTCGAGCCTGATCCAAATGCGGTCCTTGAAGGGGTGGTACCTTTGTATCTGTCCCAACTGCTCATGCAGATTTTTCTTGAATCCATTGCATCAGAACATGGTGCACGGATGGCTGCCATGGATACGGCCACCGAAAATGCGAAGGCGTTACTGAAATCGCTGACTCTGACGTATAATCAGTTACGGCAGGCCGCTATTACCAAGGAAATCCTTGAAATTGTGTCGGGTGCTGAAGCGTTGAGCAAAGGCTGATCGTCCGATTTTTTTGACAACATCCGATCACAGGCCTATTTTTGCAGTCCTGTTTCGGAGAGCTAGCCTAATTGGTAAGGCAGCAGTCTTGAAAACTGCCGTGTTTGCGCACTTGGGGGTTCGAGTCCCTCGCTCTCCGCAAGATTTTGTTTTTTGTTATTCCAGAGGGGTGTCCGGCAGGACCGGATTAAGGCAACGAAACCGTTGCCAGGCCACTCTGACTGTTTTTTGTTATTCCGGAGGGGTGGCCGAGAGGCTTAAGGCAACGGTTTGCTAAACCGTCGTAGTGTTGTAAAGCGCTACCGAGAGTTCGAATCTCTCCCCCTCCGCAAAGTCCATTGATTTTCAATCACTTACGAGCGATTGGTGTCAGAATGGGTGTCAAAAATAAAGGCTACCGCAAACACGGTGGCCTTTTTTGTTTATGCTTCAATCATCCTCACAGCCGGGTGCTCTCTGTATTTAAGCGCATACGGCCGCCTGGAGACTCGCCGATACACCGTGACGACTTTGCCCACCACCGGACCACACTTCGGCGACCAGCGGGCAAAAGCGACGGGATTCTCAGTTTGCAGAATGACCAGGTCACCTGAGGTGAACTGATCGGTTACTTTGAAGACTACAAAGTCTTCCTTTGCCAGACCCAACTCAGGGTAGTCGAGGCCCAGCAAAACAGAATAGATTTGGGGACTATTCACTGTTACCTCTTTTCGTTTATGATTGATCGGGGGCAGTGAAAGTAACCCATCACCAACTACTGTTCAAGCGTTCAGTAGGGGTGTGGAAAAGTTGTGGAGAATTATATTATTGGGAATGCCCCCTTGATATCATGAAGATTAAACTCAAACGAAATCGAACGCTTATTTTTCTCCTCTTCAAGAGGACTAAGATAGTAATCTATATCAACGTAAATACTGGTGTGAAGCGCTGAGCCTTCAAATGCCTTAGAGTATATTATTGAAGATCTACTTTCAAACAATAAATAAGAAATTTCCTGTTTGGGGGCCAAAATCTTTGGGTTGTAAACCCTATCTTTTGGTAGTTCGATTTTTCCCCAATCCCTTGACAAATCATGCACTTCTAATTTGATTGTTAAATCATATACTTCAACCATGCCAATATTTGATAATTTTATGTAAAATATAATTCCATTTCCACTATCCATAAACTTACAGAAAGGATAGGCTATAATCTTTTCCTTTGGCATCAAATAATTTGCTTGATCCTGCGCTGCCTTTGCCGTTACCGATAGGTCTTCGCGTGAAAGTCTTAAATCGCTGTATAAGATAATTAATACAAAAAGTGATAATATTGGGTTTAGAAAACCACCAATAAAATCTCCATTTTGGCCAAGTACATCAGTCTTAACTCCAATTATTTGAAGAACAAAAGAAATTACAATCAAGCCAATAATAAGGGCGATTGATGAAGGAATGATCCATTTTAGACTATCATTTTTCATCAAAGGACTTTCTTTAAAACAGGAGCCTTTAAACTGTTATTTGTGTAAGTATTCCATTCTATTTGGTATTCCTCAGCTTGATTTCCCCATGTTGTCCAACCCTTTCTGCCACCACGACCAAACAGTTCGAGATATGGACCAGGACTACAATCTTGGATGAGTTTATATTGCTCGTCTGGTTTTCTTGAGTGTTCTTGTTTCATTGTTTTAATGATATTAACCTGACTTCTACCTGGGTCGAGAGTTCTCATTTTACCCCTTATCCCAAACAGGATTAATTCTGTTGTGTTCCTAAAGTAAAAGCCAACACCTCGTCCATCAGGTCCACCGTCTTTCCGTATTTTATGCCACACAATATTTGCTTTATACTGGAAACCCCATGCCTTCATTACTTCTAAGCCATCAGGGAGCAATGCATTAGGAACCCAGAGGTATAAATGAGATGGTGTTTCTGCTGAGAGTTGTACAGGGATCTCGCAGATTTCTTGAAGCGATAAAGTTGGATATCGTGATAGGCGCTTGTGCTCTGGGGCCACTTTACCAGTGCGATTTTCAAATTGCCATGGCGGGTCGGCTAAAATCGTTTTAAATTTTCTATCGCCAATAAAACGAGCAAAATCCTCGGCAGCTGTCATCTTAATCTTCCTCATAAACATTTTTCGTAATTCCCACAACTAAAATAGGGCACCCGGATCCACCGCCCCCTTCAATCCTCGGTAACAATTTTGACATGTGCGTAGTTGATGATCCATAACTACTTCCCCGCCCAAGAGAATCGAAGATGTCCTGAAGTTCATCGCATCTTGTTATAATTACCCCAACACTAATTGCTCTTAGATCAAATAGCAAACGAAAATTATTTAGGTCCCGATCGAAAAATGGATCCTTGTTGTTCCATTCCAATTCAAGTGCAATTCTATTTTTATAACAATCTACTTTATGGGTAGGCGAATCCAAACGAGAACTATCAACAATTACCGATGTTTGAAATTGCTTTTCTACCCAACCTCTATCCCCTAAGAACTTATCAATATAGTTTGCCACTTCCGACTTTCGACCACCCGGAGTAGTAATATAAGTGCGCTTCAATTTGAATGACCGTAATAAATCTATAATATCGTTCCACTCATCAGGAAAGTCATTCTTCAGAATCGCAATAGAATGTTTCCACTCATGGAGCTCATAGTTTTCTTGTATATCAGTTGGGAAATCTGAAATTGGGGTCACTTCAAGGGTCCTTTGCCAACACTCTCAAGTTTATTGTTTATTTGCCGTTTTCGCTCTTCAAGAATTGCTGGTTGTATAAAGGCGAAATCAAATAATGATTCAATTCCAGCGAATAGCCAATCCACCTCGCCTGGCTCAACTTCTATGATTTTATCCGCATTTTCACTTTTTATGGGATGAGCTGCAAAATTTCCAACAGTCCGAATCGCATCAAGCGAGGTTACCAAATAGGACGGTGGACTTTGTTCTTTTATGAATGCCCCAATTTCCTGTTCCAAATTCCTTTTTTCAATCTTAAAGTGCTTCCTTAGTACTAATTGAAGGAGCCGTCGCAGCAGAGCTGCACATGCTTTTGGACTTCTTTCTACTTCTTTCGCCTCTAAATAATCCTCAAGAAATTCCCTTGGCACATATTTATCAATTTGTAAGTTGCTATTCAATCCAGGATATACAATTGTGAAACCGATCAGATTAACCAGATCTAAACAATTGTCCGGATAATTATAGGTAACATCTGCACTTAATCGGATCCCTATTATTGGTAAAAGACATCCAGGACAAACCATATAAGTTATTTGAGCACCCTTTGCGAAGCCAAACAAATCAGATGATCCATTAGATGGTGATATTTCCATTACAGAACCATATTGCCAATCGGCATAAATTGGTACCTTACAATGTCCACAAATCATTTTATCACTTGGAGCCTTCACGCCTTTATCCTTCTCACTACAACAACAGCCTTACCATCTACTCTTTTTCACAGCACAATCAATCATGAAAAATTGAAAATCTTCGTACTAAAGTTGTGCAAGTTATGTCAGCGAAACTTTCTCCCTGAAAGGAGTTTGCCGTCATTGCAACAGCTCTGGCCCTTTCTCCGCTTTCCATTTTAAAACAGGTACCATATATATTTCTGTCGCGACTACTTAATCCATTTAGATTAATACTCGCGCGACAAGTATTGATTGAGTTCAATCTTTTTAGATTTATTTCGTCGAATGAAAACCCAAGAAATGCAATTTTATCTGCGTTGAACAAAAGATCACGTGCCTGTTCGATTTCAGTTGTTGTTTCCCGGTCTTCTGGAATTACTCGAATATTATTAACAGCACATGATAAATCCCGATAATACCCATAACGAAAGTCATGCGTTGAACTATTGCTAAAGTCATAGGGATTTTTTGATACACAACCATAGACATGAATTATTTTAAGTGTAGATAATTTCTGGATAACTTCCTCATGACTTTTCCCAAATATCATTGACATGCTATATAATAATAGGTATTCAAGGGACCGATCATAATTGAATGTTATAAATGAGATCCATGAAAAATCTAATTCATCCCATTTTGTTCTTGCAATTTTGTTTGTAAATAATTGGATCCAGTTGTCTTCCGGATGATTATATGCACCGATAGAATGATCAGATTTTTCAGCTTTTAAAATCTGATATGCAATTGCAGCTTTTCCAACCTCAGTAAATTCTGGTCGATTGGATAGAAATGCATCAATAGAATCTACCATTGAAACATTAAATGCTCTTGATAGCTCCCTAAATTGATGTTCCTCAATTGAACAGTACTTTGTTAAAGAACGAAGAAAATCAGGATCACGTTTCGGCATTGTAATGCTCTCTCGCAAATCCTTACCAAGTGGATAACCCAAAAACCAACTTGCACCTGCTCCTAAAACAATAACAATTTTTCTCACCTTATATCACACCTTAATCCTTCTAACCACATCCACCACCTTGCCCACCACCCGGTAGGCACCATTGACTTGAAAGGAAGGAAACGCCGGGTTGGTGGATATTAACCAGGGCTGACCATCCTTCAGCATGTATTGTTTCACCATAGCAGCATTGAACTCATTCAGTGCCACCACGACATCCCCGGGCTTTATATCAGACTTGGGTACAAAGATCACGTAGTCACCGTGCTGGATATTGGATCCAGTCATGGACTCCCCCTGCACAACCAGAGCGAAGGAGTTATCCGGGGCATCTGGAAGGGCGACGTAGTCTATAATATCCTGCTCCTTCACCTCGGGTATCCCTGCCGGCACCTGGCCGAGGACTGGGATCATCCGGACGGGCTTTGCTCCTGCGGGTAACCGGGTGCCCGGGTCGTTCGCCATCATGGGACCTTCCCCAGTTAGGAACCAGTGGACGTTGATGCCGAGATTCAACAACCGCATTATAACCTCGTGGCCAGGAGTCACGGGGTCATCAGCTGTGGTATATCGCGAAAACCCCTGAGGACTGATCTTAAGAGCCCGAGCCAGATCTGCCTTTCTCCCGTTATAAATCTCATCAGCTATGAGTACCAATCGCTTCGCTGTATCCTTTGACAATACTACCACCTGTATAATGTTTAAAATATCGTACTCATGCCTGTTGACATTATACTAACGCATGATTACTTTTACACTGTCGTTAACAATAATGATTAAAGTAGTTAACATCCGTGATTAAAAACAAGAGCATAGGGGCAAAAACGTGGAACCTATCACACTGAACGGAAATACAGTAGAAGGCTTTGAGGATGGCCCGAAGCCCTCAAAACAGGTGGTTTTCAGGGTCCTCCAACTGGTCGATGGACCCAAGAGTAAGAGCGAGCTATTGGTTGGTGAAAACTACATCGGTGAACTGGAGGAATCCGGGAAACGGGTGTTTTACACCGACATGGCAAAGGTGGACTGGATTTTTTACGTGGGTGACACCTGCGAGATCGTTTATCAAATTGCTGATAACGATCCACTGTTTTCCAACTACGGTGGAGCCTTCATATCTGGCAGACCCAAGCCAAAGCATTCCACAAAGTCCCTATACGACCGATGGAATGACGGGGAGATAGGAAACTTCGGTTCCTTCCAGACAACCATCCTGCAAGCATACCGGATCGCGGACAACAGTAACCGGGAACGGTTGGAAATGGCCTACCCCGAGTGGTTTACCACTGAGACAGATAAAAAACCTCAGCCCAAAATGGCCTCATTGAATTATTGCCTACATGTGAACGGAGATCCAAATAACCCTTGGGCGGAAGACGGTATTTAACATGCAATTATCCAATAGAATTATAGATACGATTCACCTTACGAGCAATTTCATCAAGTGTGTTTTTGGTCGATTCAACCAATGCACCGACTGCATAATAATCCATTGCTCCAACAACAGCCCCACAATTACTGCATTGAATAAAATTGACTTTAAGTTTCGATCCTTTGGGGGAGTGGATAACCATTTCAAAGGAAGTATTTGAACACGATGGACATTTTGATGTGGCCAATTTTTACCTCACTGGATTGTTTCGAGAATCAATTTCAGAAAAACACAACTTCCCGTCAAGCCCGCATGAGGCAAACTAAATGCCTCCGGATTGTTTCACCCGTTGCGGTGCTTGGCGGGTCCTATTCAAAGGAAACCCCATGGCTGTAGACGTTTCAAAGATCGAATTCCCACGCGGCTCCATTGCGGAAATCGCAAGGCGATATGGATGCCAACGCCCCTATGTCCGCAAGGGCATCGCAGAGAATAACAGGAAACTGATCCGGGTGGCCAACGAAGTACTTGATGAATACCTGGAGCGCGAAAAGGGCAAGGCGGCCATTCTGAAGAAAGCCGCCCAGATTAAAAAGGTGACCGCATGAGTGCGCCACTTACCATCATTCAATTATCCCCCCTTGAACTGCAAGCTGTGATCACCGAGGCTGTTGAGCAAGCTCTTTCCCGATTGGAATCCAGCCGGGAAGAGCTGCTCTCTTCCGAGGAACTCCGGCAGTGGCTGAAGATCAGCCCGGCAACGGAGATCAATTACAGGAACAGGGGACTTCTCCCATACGTGCGGAAAGGTCGCAGGTACTTCTATCGCCGGAAAGAGGTGATGAATGCCAGTGAGGCTTTACCAAAGCGTAAGGGGTTCCGAACCGGACGGCTCAATGAGGACGTGGTCGCACCGGGAAAACGTGACTCGAGGGTATAAAAAAAGAACCCCGGGGGCGAGGGACCCACGGGGTATTCCCGAGTTATAGGTGTCCTCTCTGTAGGCATTGAATGAAAGGACCTGACAAAGTTATGATCGACTACGCTGAAACTCAAGACCAAGAGGTAGTTATTTCTGCCAAACCGACCTACCGGCCACATTCATGGTGGAGGTACAAGGCAAGCGCACTCAATGACGTGATGATACACGTGATCGAGTTCTCAATTATCCGTGGTGACGGATTATACCACACGGTGAGTATGGAAGGGACAGA